>NZ_JBSFJC010000002.1:0-147013 GCF_053597855.1 Kitasatospora sp. NPDC001225 | reverse complement strand
TTGTGGGCGGCGCGGCGGGCGCCGGCGCGCTGGCGGGCCGACTCGACCACCTCGGGGGTGGCGCCGCTGTCGTCGTCGAGCCAGCGGGCGAGGGAGGCGATGTCGCGGAAGCTGAACAGGTCGGGCACCCGGACGCGGCGGTCGAAGCGACGGGTCATCAGCCGGGCGAGACGGATCAGCAGCAGCGAGTCGCCGCCGAGGTCGTAGAAGGCGGACTGCACGTCGATGCCCGACGGATCGAGGTCGAGCAGCTCGCCCCAGATCTCCGCCAGCGCCACCTCGGTCGGCGTGCCGGCGGCCGACCGCGGCCCGTCGGTGCCGGCGGCCGGCGGCTCGGGCAGCGCGTCGCGGTCGAGCTTGCCGCCCGGGCCCAGCGGGAGGGCGGGCAGGAAGACGAGCGTCGCGGGCACCAGGTAGTCGGGCACCTCGGTGGCGAGCCGGCCGGTGATCGCGCCCTGGAGGGCCGGGTCCAGCCGGGGGCCGTCCTGCGGTGCGCCCTCGCCGGCGGGGACGACGTAGCCGACCAGCCGGTTGCCCCGGACGGCGGCGGCGGCCTCCCGGACCTCGGGGCAGCCGGTCAGCCGGGCCTCGACCTCCTCCAGCTCGATCCGGTAGCCGCGCAGCTTGACCTGGTGGTCGGAGCGGCCGAGGAACCGGAGTTCGCCGTCCTCGGTGAACCTGACGACGTCCCCGGTGCGGTACATCCGCTCGCCGTCGCGGAACGGGTCCGGAACGAACCGCTCGGCGGTGGTGCCGGGCCGGTTGACGTAGCCGTGCGCGAGGCCGACGCCGCCGAGGTAGAGCTCGCCGGACTCGCCGGCCGGGAGCGGCCGCAGCTCGTCGTCGAGCACGTAGACCAGGTCGGTGGTGGTCGGCGGGCCGATGGTCGGCTCGTCCGTCCCGTCCTCGGGCACCAGCCCGAACGAGCAGAAGACGGTGCCCTCGGTGGGGCCGTAGGCGTTGAACACCCGGGTGGCGCCCGTCTCCCGGTAGGCCCGGTCGGCCAGCTTGCGGCGCAGCGCCTCGCCGCCGAAGACGATCGACCGCACGTTCGGGGGCAGGGCGCCGGCGTCGAGCAGGCCGTTCATGACCGACGGGACGACGGACAGGTGGGTGATCCGGTCCGCGTACCGGCTCTCCGTCAGGTGGACGGCGCTCTCGACGAGCACGACGGCGCCGCCGCGGCACAGCGCGTTGAAGACCTCCATCACGGACAGGTCGAAGCAGACCGAGCTGGCCGCCGAGACGCCGCTCAGGTCGCAGCCCTCCAGGACCCGGTCCATCTCGGCGAGCATCGCCACGGCGCCGGCGTGCCGGACGGCCACGCCCTTGGGCCTGCTGGTGGAGCCCGAGGTGTAGATGACGTACGCGGTGTCCTCGGGCACGACCGCCACGGGCTCGGCGCCGGGCTCGGTGGCCGTGGTCCCGCCGAGCACGACCACGGTCGGGCCGGGCGGGCAACTGGCCCGGGAGGCGGGCGTGGTGAGCAGCAGCCGGGTCCCGCTGTCCTGGACCATGAAGGCCAGCCGGTCGGCGGGGTAGTTCGGGTCCAGCGGCAGGTAGCAGGAGCCGGTGCGCAGGGCCGCCAGGACGGCGACGAGCAGGTCGGGGGTGCGCTCGACGCAGATCCCGACCGGGACGCCCGGGCCCGCGCCGTCGGCGAGGAGCCGCTCGGCCAGCTCGCGGGACCGCTCGTTCAGCTCGCCGTAGGTCAGCACGCCGGCGTCGGAGTAGACCGCGGTCGCGTCGGGGCTCTTGACCGCCTGGGCGATGAACTCGGAGTGCAGGGTTTCGGTCACTGCTCTGTCTCCTTGGGGAGGCCGGCCGGCGCGATGTCGCCGAGGGCCTGGTCGGGTCGGGCGATCGAGTCGAAGAGCACGGTGCGGTACAGCGCGAGCAGGGCCGTCACGGTCTGCCTCTCCAGGTAGCCCGGTTTGAACTGGACGTGGCCGGCCACCCGGCCGTCGATGTCGGCCATCGAGATCTCCAGGTCGAACTTGGCGAGGTGCCTGCGCACCTGGAGCGGTTCGAGCGGCAGCGCGGCGTCCGGGGAGAGGGTCTCGCCGACGCCGTGGAAGAGCTTGACGGAGCGGGGGAAGGCGTCCGAGGAGAGCCAGTTCACCACCACGTCGAACCACGGGGAGCGGCCCTCGGCGCGCGGCGGCTTGAGCTGGGCGGCCAGGAGGTCGAGGGGGTAGTTCATGTGCTCCAGGAGGCCGAGCGAGAAGGCGTGGACCTCGCGCAGCAGCTCGCGGAAGCTGCGGTCCCCGGCGGGGTTCGCCCGAACCAGCACGGTGTTGAGGTAGTAGCCGATCGCGGACTCCCAGCCGGGCTCGGCCCGTTGGGCGATCGCGGTGGCCAGCACCGAGTCCTCCGTCCCGGCCGCGCGGTTGAGCGTGGCGAAGAACCCGGCCAGCACGACGGTGCTGATCGACACGCCCTCGCGCACCGCGAACTCCCGCAGCAGGCGGGTCTCCTCGGCGCTCCAGCGGAACGCGAGGTCGCGGCCCTCGTAGGTGACGCCCGGCGGCCGCTCCTTGCTGGACAGGTCCAGGTGGGCGGGCGGGTCGGCGAGCTTCTCCGACCACCAGTCCAGCGCCGCCTCCGCGGCCGGCCCGGCCAGCCACTGCCGCTCCCACTCGACGAACTCGGTGTACGGGGCGACCGGCGTGCGGCCGGCCGGGTCGGCGCCCTCGTAGAACTCCTGGAGCTCGCGGATCATGATGTCGGCCGAGGCCGCGTCCGAGGCGATGTGGTGGACCAGGACCATCAGGAAGTGGTCGGACGGGCCGCGCCGCATCAGGACGACCCGCACCAGCGGACCGTTGTCCATGTCCAGCGGCTCGTGCCCGTACCGGGCCAGTTCCTCGCGGGCCTCCTCGTCGTCCAGGTCGGCGGTGTCCACCACGAGGAACTCGTACACCGGCTCGTCCAGGACGACCTGGTACGGGCGGCCGCCCGCCTCCACGTAGAGGGTGCGCAGCGCGGGGTGCCGGTCGAGCACGGCCAGGACGGCGCGCTCCAGGGCGTCCTCGTCGACCGCCGTCCGGATCCGGGCGGTCACCATGTAGTTGTAGGGCACGGCGTCCGGCGCGATCATCTGCATGAACCAGAGCGAGGCCTGGCCGTGCGAGGCCGGCGCCAGTTCGAGGCCGAGGCCTTCGGCGCGCAGCTGCTCCGGCGCCGGCGTGTCGGTGGCCTCCAGCAGGCCGCGCGCGTCCAGCTCCTCCAGCAGCTCCTCGGCGTCCAGTTCGGACAGGTCCTCCAGGAAGGACCGCGCAGGCTCGGGCGTGGGCGTGGGCGCCTGGACCGCCTGGACCGCCTGGACCGCCTGGACCGCCTGGGGCGGCTGGGGCGGCTGAGGGGCGGGCGCGGCCGGTCCGTCGGCGAGCCCGACGAAGTGGCCGACCACCTCGGCGATGGAGCGCCCGTCCAGGAACACCACCGGCGAGACCCGGTGCCCGAGGACGGCCTGCATCCGGTTGACGAGGCGGATCGCGAGCATCGAGTCGAGGCCGAAGTCGCGCAGGCCGGCGCCGGCGTCGAACCGGCCCGCCGGTACGCCCAGCGCGTCGGCGAGTTCGGCGAGGACGACCTCCGCCACCGGCCGCTCCGCCACCGTGGCCTGCGCCGGCTGCGCCGAGACCGGAGTGGAGGTGACGGCGGCGACAGCGGTGGCCGCGACCTGGGTGGCCGGGGCGGGCTCGCGGCGGGGCTCGGAGTCGATCCAGTAGCGCTCCTTCTGCCACTGGACGAGCGGGGTCTCCACCACCTCGACGTCGTCGCCGAACAGCGGGTCGAAGGTCAGCGGCAGGCCCCTGACGAACAGTTCGGCGGCGGCGCCCAGCAGGCAGCGGAGGTCGCTCTCCCCGCGCCGCATCGAGTTGACCGCGTGCACCCGGACGCCCCGGGACAGTCCGGTCTCCTCGACCGCGCCGCGCAGCGTCTCGTGCGGGCCGATCTCGATGAAGGTGGAGACGCCCCGGTCGACGAGCGCGGCGGTCGTCTCGGCGAACCGGACCCGGTCGCGCAGGTTGCGCACCCAGTAGTCGGCGTCGACGAGCGGGTTCACCACGCCGGCCAGGGCGGTGGAGTGGAAGTCGATGCCGGGCGTCAGCGGGGTGATGTCCTTGAGGCGCTCACGCAGCGGGCCGGTCAGCGCGTCCATGCCGGGGCTGTGCATCGGCCGTTCGACCCGGAGCCTCCTGGCCGGGATCCCGTCCCGGCCGAGGTCGGCCGCCAGGGCGTCGAGGGCCTTGCGCGGGCCGGAGACCACCGTGCTGGTGGGGCTGTTGACGGCCGCGACGGCCGCCTGCCCGGCGTAGGCGGCGAGCCGGGGCAGCAGCTCCGGCTCCGGCAGGTCGACCGAGAGCATCGCACCCGCGGCGGCCTCGTGTTCGAGCAGCTGTGAGCGGGCGACCACGACCTTGGCGGCGTCCTCCAGGGACAGCGCGCCGGCCACGCAGGCGGCCGCGACCTCGCCCAGGCTGTGCCCGACCACGGCGGCCGGCTCGACGCCGAGTCCGAGCCAGACCTTCGCCAGCGAGACCTGGAGGGCGAACAGCACCGGCTGCTGGACGTCCAGTTCATCGTACCGGGCCTGCCCGTCCGGGGCGGTGAGCCGGTCGAGCACCGAGCCGCCGCCGGCCGCGCGCACGGCGTCGTCGCAGGCGTGCATCCACCGCCGGAAGCCGGCGTGCGAGCGCAGCAGTTCGCGGCCCATGCCGGCCCAGTGGGTGCCGGTGCCGGAGAACACCAGCGCCACCCGCCGGTCGGCGGTGCCGGAGACCGTGCCGGTGACGACGTCGGGGTGCGGTCGGCCGTCGGCGATCCGGGCGAGCCCGTCCAGGACGTCCTGCCGGTCACGGGCGAACAGGGCGATCCGGTGGGCGTGGTGGGTGCGGCGGGCGGCGAGGGTGTAGGCGAGGTCGGAGACCCGCAGGGCCGGGTCGCGTTCGACGTGGTTGGACAGCGCGCGGCAGGTGTCGGCCAGCGCGTCCGCGGTCCGGGCCGTGACGGGGACCAGGTGCACCCGGTTGGCCGCCGCGGCCTCGCCGCCGCCCGGCACGGCGTGCCGTCCGCGGTCGCCCGCGAGGAAGGGGTGGGCGGCGACGGGGAGTCCGGCCGCGTAGAGGGCGCCGAGCGAGCCGAGCAGGGTCGCGGCCTCGTCGGCGCCGCGCCGCAGCGAGGGCAGGGTGGTGACGGCCGGCAGGATCTCCGACACCGACTTGAGCAGCAGGGGGTGGGGGCTGAGTTCGACCACCGCGTCGACGTCGTGGTCGCGCAGCCTGGTCAGGGCGTCGACCACCCGGATCTCCCGGCGCAGGTTGTCCGCCCAGTAGTCCGGCCCGAGCTCCGCGCCGTCGACCGGCTCGCCGGTGACCGTCGAGATCATCGGGACGCGGGCGGTGCGCGGCCTGATGCCGTCCAGCTCGGCCTTCAGCGGGGCGAGGACGTGGTCGACCAGCGGCGAGTGCGGGGCGTGGCCCATCCGCACCCGGTGGTTGACGACGCCGGCGTCGGTCAGCCGCCGGACGAGGTCGTCGATCTCCTGCGGGGTGCCGGTGACCAGGGTGGAGCTCAGGCCGTTGTGGCCGGAGAGGGTGAGCCCGCCGGTCAGGTGCGGCCGGACCTCGTCCGCCGGGGTCATCACCACGATGCCCTCGCCGCGGCCGACGGCCAGCTGCTGGAGGAGCCGGCCGTGGTGGGCGGCCAGCCGGGAGGCGTCCTCGAAGTCCAGCGCGCCGGCGATGTGCGCGGCGGCGAACTCGCCGACGCTCTGCCCCACCACGACGTCCGGCTCCACGCCCAGCGAGCGCCAGGTCTCGGCCAGCGCGACCTGGAGGGAGAACAGCAGCGGCTGGAAGACGTCCATGTCGTCGAGGCGGCCGTCCGGGTCCATCAGCTGCTCCACGAGCGAGAAGCCCAGCAGCTCCCGCATCCGCTGGTCGGACCTCGTCATGGAGCGGCGGAACTCGGGTCGGCCGGCGAGCAGTTGGCGGCCCATGCCGACCCACTGCGAGCCGTTGCCGGAGAACAGGAACGCCACCCGCGGCCGGCCGGGCCGCTCCCCGACCTCCCCGACGCTCAGGCCGGGGGCCGTGGTGCCGGCGGCGAAGGCGTCCAGGCCGGTGCGGAGTTCGGCCATGTCGCGGGCGGTGGCCGCGAGCCGGAACCGGCCGTCGCCGGGCGTGCGGCGGCAGAGCGCGCGCAGGTCGGTCGCGTCCCGCGACTCCAGGGCCCGCTCGGCCAGCTCCGCGGGGGAGTCCGCGGCCAGCAGCAGCAGCGAGGCCTCGGGGCGCGGCAGTTCCTCGACGGCGATGTGGCAGATCGCGCCGCCGAAGCCGAAGGAGCTGACGCCGCCCCGGCGGGCGTCGGAGCGGCGCGGCCACGGCGTCAGCCGGTCCTGGACGGTGAGGTTGTAGGCGTCGAACAGGATCTGCGGGTTGGGTGCGCTGTAGTGCAGGCTCGGCGGCAGGACGCCGTTGCGCATCGACAGCGCGAGCTTGGCCAGGCCGACGATGCCGGCCGCCGCCTCCAGGTGCCCGACGTTGGACTTGACGGAGCCGATCCTCAGCGGCGCCGCGCGGTCGGCGCCGCCCAGGACCGCGCCGACGGCGTTGGCCTCGATCGGGTCGCCGAGGGGAGTCGCGGTGCCGTGGCACTCGATGTAGTCGACGAGGTCCGGCGCGATGCCCGCCCGCTGGTAGGCGGTGCGGAGCATCTTCTCCTGCGCCTGCGGGTTGGGCGCCGTCATCCCGTTGCTGGGACCGTCGTTGTTGGAGGAGCTGCCCTTGATGAGGCAGTACACCGGCAGGTCGCGCTCCAGTGCCACGCTCAGCGGGGCGAGCACGACGACGCCGGCGCCCTCGCCGCGGGTGGTGCCGTTGGCCCGGGCGTCGAAGGTCTTGCAGCGGCCGTCGGGGGAGATCGCGCCCAGCTGGTCCATGGCGGTGTAGTAGTCGGGGACGAAGCTGAGGTTGACGCCGCCGGCCAGCACCAGGTCGCTCTCGCCCAGCTGGATCGACTGGCACCCCACGTGCACCGAGACCAGGGATCCGGCGCAGGCGGCGTCGATCGCCATGCTGGGGCCCTGGAGGCCGAGGACGTAGGAGACGCGGTTGGCGATGATGCCGTCGTGGATGCCGGTCGCGGTGTGCGGGGTGATCTGGGCGTCGGGGCCGCGGTAGTGCGCCAGCGCGGCGTAGTCGTTCCAGCAGGAGGCCATGAACACGCCGGTGTCGCTGCCGACGAGGCTGTCCGGCGCGATGCCCGCGTCCTCCAGCGCCTCCCAGCACAGCTCCAGGACGAGGCGCTGCTGCGGGTCCATCTGGACGGCCTCGCGGGGCGAGATGCCGAAGAACAGCGGGTCGAACCGGTCGATGCCGTCGATGAACCCGCCCCAGCGCACCCGGTCGCCCAGCAGCTCGCGGCGGGCGGCCGGCACCGGTCCGACGGCGTCGCCGCCCTCGACCAGCAGCCGCCAGAACGAGGACGGGTCCGGTCCGCCGGGGAAGCGGCAGCCGATGCCCACGACCGCGACCGGCTCGTGCGCGGGCTTGCGGCGCTCGGCGCCGGGGGCGGGCCCGGCGGCGCGCGGGCCGTCGACGAGGGCGCGGGCCAGTCCGTCCAGGGTCGGGTACTGCCACATCCAGGTGGCCGGGACCTGCCAGCCGAGGTACTCGGACAGGGAGGCCGCGAGGTTCACCGACTTCAACGAGTCCAGCCCGTACCGGTGCATGGGCGCCCGGAGGTCCACCGAGGCCGCGGACACGTCCGACAGCTCGGCGAAGCGGGACAGCAGGAAATCCGTGACGTCGGTGATGTCTCGCGCTGCGCGCTCGTGGGGCATGGCGACTCCCTCAGCAGGGCGGATGGAATGGAGGACGGGGCTTCGCGGCCGGCTGGTCGGGGGGGACGCCGATTTCAGGGCAGCCGGGAACAGGGGGGCGGGGCACGGCGGGATCCGTCCTCCGCGCCGGGGGCCGTCGCGGAATCGGCGGGGCGGCGTGCGGACGGGGCCGGTGTTTCCGGAGTTCGCGCTCGACGTGAACGGGAAGTCCGGTGAAGTGAACGGGAAATCCGGTGGAGCGAACGAAAAGCGGGGCGGGGCGGAGTGGAGGGTGGGCGGCGTCGGGGCAGCGCGGGTCAGCCTGCCGGCACGGTAGTAGGTCTGTACATGACATGCATGGACGTACGGTCGGGCAGCGCTGCTCCTCTCGCGACAGGAGGAAGGACTCGGGGTGCCGACCGCGCGGCGCGGCAGGACGGGGTGAGGGTCGGGTCTTCGGGGGTGCTTGAGTGGTCGCCGTTCAGCGGCTCACTGATCAGCGGCACACTGTGGAATTCTGGCCGACGCGTTCGGCTCCTGCCGGTCGGGCTGCCGGCCACTTCCGCTGCTGAGAATTCCGCAGCGCGGGTATGTTCATCCGCCCTCGGGGTGCGGAGAGATGTGTCGACTACGCGTTCATCGATTCAAGGATCGCGTATTTCGACGGCCGGATGAAGCGGTGGCGGGATTTGATCGACAAAGTGTCCGATTCGATCTCCTCGATGCGACAGATGTACGAATGTGTGATGGGTGCCGCCGTCGGGTAGAGGTCGACGGAAATCGAATGACCTGGGGAAGGGTCGACTGCCGGTACCATGCGCGCCGGGCGGGGTGGACAGCGGATGAGCGATCAATGCAAGCTGACCGCATGGCAGTTGAGAATCTTGATGCATCGTCAGCCAGTGCCGACAGCTCCTTAGTAAGGCCCCTCCCGCGGCGCCGTGCGCTCGGCCGCGAGCTCCCGGGCGGGCCCGCATGACCGCCACCGTGGTCGAGTCGGCCCGTCGGCCGGGGCTGGCGCTCGGCGTGCTGGCCGGGGCGTTCGCCCTGGACGTGAGCGGTCTCGGCGTACTCAACGCCGCCCTGCCGTCCGTCGGAGAGCGCTTCGACCTGGGGGAGACCACGCTCCAGTGGGTGATGACCGCCTACGCCGTCACCTTCGCCGGCTTCCTGCTGGTGGGCGGCCGGCTGGCCGACGTCCTCGGGCGGCGGCGGGTGTTCGAGGTCGGCGTCGCCCTGTTCACCGTGTCCGCACTGGTCGGGGCGGTGGCCCCGAACACCGTGACGCTGCTGGGCGCGCGCGCCGTCCAGGGGATCGGCGCCGCCCTGTCGGGGCCGGCCGCGCTGGGCCTGCTCACCGCGCTCTTCCCGGTCGGCCCGGCCCGCAACCGGGCGATCAGCGTGTACACGGCCGTCGGGGCCGTGAGCTTCAGCGGCGGGGTGCTGCTGGGCGGCGTCCTGACCCAGTTCTTCGGCTGGCGTTCGGTGCTCTGGTTCTCGGTGCTGATCGGGGTCGGCGTGCTGGCCGCGACCCGCGTCGGACTGCCCGACGGCGCCGGTCACCGCGGCCGGCTGGACCTGCCCGGCGCGATCACCGGCACCCTCGGCCTCACCCTGCTCGTGGTCGGCGTGAGCAGCAGCGGCGCGACGGCGTGGACCGTCCTGGCCGCCGCGGCGGTCTCCCTGGTGCTGTTCGTCGTCCGGGAGCACCGCACCGCCGACCCGGTGCTCCCGCTCGGCCTCTTCCGGATCGCCTCGGTGCGGGACGCGAGCCTGTCGGCGTTCCTCCAGTACACGGGCTCGATCGGGATGCTGTTCTTCGCCCCGCTGTACCTCCAGGGGATGCTGCACTACTCGCCCTCCGAGTCCGGCCTGGCGCTGGTGCCGATGTCCCTGGCGGTGTTCCTCACCGCCAACTTCGTCACCGGCCGGCTGCTGGCCACGTACTCCCCGCGGACGCTGATGGCCGTCGGCCTGGTCCTGATCGGCGTCGGCACCGGGCTGTGGCTGGGCACGCCGCAGGACGGGAACTACGTGCTGCACGTGCTGCCCGGCCTGGTGGTCAGCGGCATCGGCCAGGGGCTGAACTTCCCCTCGATGACCACGGCCGGGCTCTCCGGCGTCCCGGAGCAGCAGCACGCCGTCGCGGGCGCGGTGAACGTCGTGACGCAGCAGATCGGCGCCAGCGCGGGCGTCGCGGTGATGGTCCTGGTCGCGGGGACCAGTTCGGACCAGCTCGGCGGCTACCACCTCGCCTACGTCACCGCCGCCGTCGCCTGCGTGCTGGGCGCGGCCGTCATCGCGGTGCGGCGGAAGGCCTGAGGGGCCCCGCCGGTCGAGGGCCGGAGCGGCCCGCCGAGAGGCGGCCCCGGGGTGCGCGCCGCACACCGGGGCCGCCTCTCGCCCGCTCAGGCGTCGGCGTCCGTGGAGGAGCGCACCACCAGCTGCGGCGCGAAGCGCTCCACCCGCTCCGACCGTTCACGGGCCGGGGACTGAAGGAGGGTCAGGGCGCGCTCGGCCATGGCGGTCAGCGGGTGGCGGATCGAGGTGATGGGCGGGTCGAGGAGTTCGAGCATCTCGGTGTCGTCGAAGCCGGTGACGGCGATCCGGCCGGGGACGGGGATCGCCGAGCGCTGCAGGGTGCTGACCAGCCCCACCGCGAGGACGTCCGCCCCGCAGACCACGGCGTCGATCCCGGCGTGCCGCTCGGCGATCCGGCGGCCCGCGGTGCGCCCGGCGTCGGTGGTGAAGCTGGGCAGCAGGACGGTGGTGGCGTCGGCGCCGCGGGCCCCGGTGAAGGCGGCGAGGCGCTCCGCGCCGGAGGAGGACGCCTGGTCGGCGGCGACCAGGGCGATCCGGTGGCGGCCGAGGCCTTCGAGGTGGTCGAGGAGCAGCCGCATCGCGGCGGTGTTGTCGAGGGTGACGGCCACGGTGCCGGAGCCGGTGGCCCAGCGGTCGAACAGGACGACCGGGGTGCGCTGGGCGGCGGCCCGGACGGCGGGGCCGGACGCGCCGGCGGAGACCGGGACGACGAGCAGCCCGTCGACCCGGCCGCCGAGCAGGGTCTCGATCTGCTCGGCCTCGACGGCGGTGTCGTTGGCGGCGTCGGAGACCACCAACTGCCCGCCGGCGGCGCGGACTTGCTGGGCGAGGGCGTCGGCGAGCTGGACGAAGTACGGGTTGGCGAGCGAGGGGACGACCACGCCGATGGTGCCCGTGGTTCCGGTGCGCAGCGCCCGGGCGGAGTGGTTGGTGCGGTAGCCGAGGTGCCGGGCGGCCTCCTCGACGCGGCGGGCGAGTTCGGGGTCGACGTTGCGCTGGGTGCCGGCCAGGACGCGTGAGGCGGTCGCGCGGGAGACACCGGCGGCCGCGGCCACGTCGAGGAGTCGGGGCGCTGTCACGTGGGGCGGTCCTTCGCGGTCGGGAACGGGCTCGGCTGAGCTCGCGGAATACGCAGCACGAGGGTACTTGACGGTTCCGGGGGCCTGGTCCACAGTGTGGGAGATCGATCTCCCAAGGAGTGCAGATGCCGCCCATCACCGTCGTCGGTTCGATCAACCGCGACCTCGTCCTGACCGTCGAGGACCTGCCGCGACCCGGCGAGACCGTGCTCGCGCGGGGCTTCGTGGAGGGCGTCGGCGGCAAGGGCGCCAACCAGGCCGTCGCGGCGGCCCGGCTCGGCTCGCGGGTGCGGATGGTCGCCCGGGTCGGCCCGGACGCCGACGCCATCCTGCGGGCGCTCGCCGCCGAAGGGGTGGACGTCGGGGCGGTGCGCCCGGCACCGGAGAGCACCACCGGGATCGCCTCGGTGGTGGTCGACCGGGCCGGCGAGAACACCATCGTGGTCAACCCGGGCGCCAACGCCGAACTGTCCGTCGCGGACCTGCCGCAGCGGCTGGCCCGGTCCGCGGGCGAGGTGGTCCTGGTGCAGCACGAGATCACCGCCGAGGTGGTCGCCGCCGCCGTGCTGCGGGCCCGGGAGCAGGGCGGCACCGTCGTCCTCAACCCGGCCCCGGCCCGCCCGGTCGCCCCGGAGGTGCTCGCCGCCGTCGACGTCCTCGTCCCCAACCTCGGCGAACTCGCCACCCTGCTCGGCGCGGAGCCGCCCGCCGGCCCCGACGGGGCGCGCGAACTGCTGGAGCGGGCCGCCCTGCCCTGCCGGGCGGTCGTGGTGACGCTCGGCGCGGACGGGGCGCTGGTCAAACAGCCCGGCCGTCCCGCCGTGCACCTGCCGGCCCCCGTCGTGGACGCCGTCGACACCGTCGGCGCCGGCGACACCTTCTGCGGAGCCCTCGCCGACTCCCTCGCCCGGGGCGCCGACCTGCTCGCCGCCGCCGAACGGGCCGTCCGCGCGGCCTCGTTGGCCGTCACCGGGCTCGGTGCCCAGTCCGCCATGCCGTCCGCGGCGCAGCTCGACGCGTCCGCCGGCCCCCTCGGCGCACCCGCCCCGCTCCCCGACGCGACCAGCGCGGTCCTCGACGCCCCCGCCGTTCCCGTAGCACCCTGACGGTCCCCGGCCCCCACGCCCGGTCCGCTCAGCACCCAGGTTCCCCCGCACCACCAGTTCAACGGAGAACACCCCATGCGCAACCTCAAGCTCGGACTGTTCGAGAACGCCCAGACCAACGCGAGCGGCACCGCCACCTGGCGCCACCCCGACAGCCGCCGGCACCTGTTCGACACCCTCGGGTACTGGCGCGACATCGCGCGGATCTGCGAGGACGCCAAGCTTGACTTCCTGTTCCTCGCCGACGCCTGGGGCTGGTCGGAGATCGGCGGGGTGCGCCCGCCGATCGCCACCGAGGAGACCCTCGACCTGCCGCGCCTGGACCCGTTCGTGATCGCCTCGGCCCTGCTGGCCAGCACCACCGACCTCGGCCTGGTGGTGACCGGCTCGGTGCTGGTCGAGCCGCCGTACGCCTTCGCCCGCCGACTGGCCACCCTGGACCAGCTCTCCGGCGGCCGGCTCGGCTGGAACATCGTCACCACCGGCACCGCCGACACCGCCGTCAAGGCCTTCGGGATGGACATGGTGGCGCACGACGACCGGTACCGGATGGCCGAGGACTTCCTCGACCTGGTCTACAAGTACTGGGAGGGCTCCTGGGAGCCCGACGCCCTGGAGAAGGACAAGGCCGGCCGCTTCGCCGACCCGGCCAAGGTCCACCTGGTCGAGCACGACGGCCCGTACTTCCGCTCGCAGGGCTACGGCAACACCGCCCGCTCCCCGCAGGGCACCCCGGTGCTGTTCCAGGCCGGCGCCTCCCCGGCCGGGCGCCGCGTCGGCGGGCGGCACGGCGAGTGCATGTTCGTCGGCAGCGGCACCGTCCAACAGCTCGCCGGGCACACCGCGGCGATCCGCGAGGAGGCCGTCCGGGCCGGCCGCGGCGCCGACGAGGTCAAGGTGATGTCGGCGTTCTCCTGCGTGATCGGTGCCACCACCGCGGACGCCGAACGCCGCTGGCAGCGCGTCCTGGACGCCCAGCGCCCGGAGGTCACCGTCGCCAGCTACGCCATGTTCACCGGCCTCGACCTGTCCTCGTACGCGCCGGACACCCCGATGGCTGAGCTGTCCACCGAGATGTCGCAGACCCAGGTCGCCCGGTTCGCCGACAAGACCGTCGGCGACGTGCTCGCCGACTGGCACACCCACGGCGTCGGCGCCCGCCCGGTGGTCGGCACCGCCGAGGAGATCGCCGACGAGATCTGCGCCCTGGCGGAGGGCGCCGACCTGGACGGCTTCCTGCTCTCGCCGACCGTCCAGCCCGCCTCCACCGTCGAGTTCGTCGAGTCGGTGCTGCCGATCCTGCGCGCCCGCGGCGTCTTCCGCGGCGAGTACGCGCAGGGCGAGTCGCTGCGCGAGCGGCTGACCGGCGCGTCCGACCGGGCGCTGCCGGCCAGCCACCCGGCCGCGCGGTACCGGCACTGACCCCCCGCACCGGCGACGAGAGGACGGCGACGACCATGGTCACTCCCGCCCACCACCCGACCGCGGCCGCAGCGAGCGCCGCGGAGCGGCCCGACCGGGCCGAGCTGGACGGCGCGGCGCTGCGCCAGGCGTTCGGGGCCTACCCCACCGGGGTGGTCGCGCTCGGCGCGCTGCGCGACGGCGAACCGGTCGGGCTCGCGGTCAGCTCCTTCGTGTCGATCTCGCTGGAGCCGCCGATGGTCGCGGTCAGCGTGGCCCGCACCTCCACCACCTGGCCCCGGCTGACGGAGGCTCCGGAGCTGGGGCTGAGCGTGCTCAGCCGCGGCCAGGGCGCGCTCTGCCGGCGGCTCGCCTCCCGCGCGGGCGACCGCTTCGACGGCACCGGCTGGCAGGCCACGCCGGACGGCGCGGTGCTGATCCACGACGCGGCGCTCTGGCTGACCGCCCGGACGCACGCGGTGTACGACGGCGGCGACCACGAGATCGTCCTGCTGGAACTGCTCACCGTCGAGCTGTTCCCCGGAGTGGAGCCGCTGGTCTTCCACACCAGCCAGTTCCGTGAGCTCACCCCCCATGGCTGACACCCCGACGGCCCCCCTGTCCGGCACCGTGGTGCACGGTGCCGGCCGGGGGAGGGGGCTGGGCTTCCCCACCGCCAACATCGCCCCCGACCCCGGCACCCCCGCCCCGCCGCCCGCGATCTACAGCGGCTGGCTGGCCCGCCGCGCGAGCGGCACCGTGCACCGCGCGACGATCAGCGTCGGCACCAACCCCACCTTCTGCGACACCTCCGAGATCCACACCGAGGTGTACTGCCACGACACCCCGGGCGACCTGTACGGCGAGCGCGTCGAGCTCTGGTTCGTCGCCCGGATCCGGGGCACCGAGCGGTTCGCCTCCGTCGACGAGCTGCTGCTCGCCGCCCGGGAGGACGTCCGCCGCTCCGAGGCCCTGCTGGACTCCGAGCACGGACGGCACGTGCTCGCCGTTCTCTCCTGAAGCGCCTCTCCTGAACCGTTCTCTCCGGAACCCTTCTCTCCGGAACCGTTCTCTTCTGAACCGTTCTCTTCTGATCCGCCCGCACCACCTCTTCGCACCGTCCTTCACCTGCCCGGCGCGCGCCCCCGCTTCCCCCGCGACCCCGCGTCCCGCGCCACGAGCCCGGTCGGCCCCGCACCCCCCGCTTCGGCGGGGCCGACCGCCCCTTCCCCCACCTCGCTCCGCACGAACAAAGGTGTGAGTCATGAGCGCGTTCCACTGGTTGAACGAGCAGTTCGACTTCTTCGGCCTCCCCGTCTACTGGTCCGACTTCCTGGGCAACATCCTGGCGCTCGCCACCGTCTGGCTCGCCCTGCGGCGCTCGCTGGTGGCCTGGCCGGTGCAGATCCTCGGCTCGGTGCTGCTGCTGGTCGCCAGCCTGAACGTGCACCTCGGCGGCAACGCCGCCCGGCAGATCGTCATCATCGTCTCGGCCTCCTGGGGCTGGGCGACCTGGAAGCGCAGCCGCGAGCAGGAAGGCACCATCAACGTCCGCTGGGCGTCGTGGCAGGAACGCGCCGTGCTGGCGGCCGCGATGGTGGCGGGGACGGCCGCGTTCGGCGCGGTGCTGAAGGGGACGGACGCCTCGTTCTACCCCGGGGCGCCGTGGTGGATGGTCCTCGCGGACGCCTGGATCTTCGTCGGCTCGATCCTCGCCATGTACAGCCAGGCCCGCCGCTACGTGGAGTTCTGGTTCGTCTGGCTGGCCGTCGACCTGGTGGGCGTGCCGCTCGCGGTCCACTCCGAGCTGTACTTCTCCGGCATCGTCTACGGGATCTTCTTCGTGATGGTGGTGCTCGGCATCCGCGACTGGGCGTCCCGCAGCAGGCCGCAGGAGATCGCCTCGCCGCTGGAGCCCGCCGTCCTGGTCGAGGGCCGGGACGAAGGCCGTGCGGGTGAAGGTGCCAACTCCCGGGCCACCAAGATCAACTGATGGTTCGTCATGAATCTGTACGCGACTGCCCGGCCCGGGCTGCACCCCCGTGAGGTGCGACCCGGGCCGGGCAGTCGACGGTCAGGCGCCGGCGGAGGCCAGGCGGGCGTGGCGGCGGGCGGTCGCCTCGGCCGGGTCCAGGACCGGGACGGCGGCCAACAGGCCCTTGGTGTAGGCGTGCTGGGGGGAGTCGTACACCGTGTCGGCGTCGCCCTGTTCCACGATCCGCCCGGCCCGCATCACCGCGACCCGGTCGCTCACCTGCCGGACCACGGCGAGGTCGTGGGCGATGAAGACCAGCGCGAGGCCGAGGTCGCGCTGCAACTCGCCCAGCAGCTCGACCACCTGGGCCTGGGTGGTGACGTCCAGCGCGGAGACCGGTTCGTCGCAGACGATCAGCCGCGGTCGGGGCGCCAGCGCGCGGGCGATGCCGACCCGCTGCCGCTGCCCGCCGGAGAACTCGTGCGGGTAGCGGTGGTACCAGTCGGCGTCGAGCCCCACGCGTTCGAGGAGTTCGCCGACCTGGCTGCGGATGCGGCGCTCGTCGCTCTCCCCGGCGATGCGCAGCGGGTCGGCGATGGACTCGCCGATGCTGCGGCGCGGGTTGAGCGAGGACACCGGGTCCTGGAAGACCATTTGCAACTCCCGCCGGAGCGGGCGCAGTTCCTTCTCCCCGAGCGCTCCGATGTCCCGGCCGCGGTAGTGCAGCCGGCCGCCGGTCGGCTCCAGCAGCCGGACGAGCATCCGCCCGAGCGTGGTCTTCCCGGAGCCGGACTCGCCGACCACGCCCAGCGTCTCGCCGGCCCGTACGGTGAGCGAGACGCCGTCCACGGCGGTCACCGGGCCGGTGCGCCGGGTGAGGCCGCCGCGGGTGGCGAACTCCCGGCGCAGGTCGACGGCTTCGAGCAGCACGTCATCCCCGACGGGCCCGGTCGACCCGGCCGACCGGGCCGCCTCGGCCGGCTCGGTGGGCGCGTCGACCCGGGGCACCGCCGACAGCAGCGCGCGGGTGTACGGCTCGCGCGGAGCGCCCAGCACCTCGGCGACCGGCCCGTGCTCCACGGCCCGGCCGTCCTTCATCACCAGCACCCGGTCGACGCTCCCGGCGACCACGCCCAGGTCGTGGGTGACCAGGACCAGCCCGGCCCCGGTCTCGGCCCGCAACTCGTGCAGCAGGTCGAGGATCTGGGCCTGGACGGTGACGTCCAGCGCGGTCGTCGGCTCGTCGGCGACCAGCAGCCGCGGCTCGCAGGCCAGGGCCATCGCGATCAGCACCCGCTGGCGCATGCCGCCGCTGAACTCGTGCGGGCGCGACCGCGAGCGCCGCGCCGCGTCGGCGATGCCCACGCGGTCGAGCACCTCGACGGCCCGGGCCCGGGCGGCCCGGCGGGAGACGTCCCGGTGCACCCGTACGACCTCGGCGATCTGGTCGCCCACCGCGTAGTACGGGTCGAGGGCGGAGAGCGGGTCCTGGAACACCATGGCGGCCAACCCGCCGCGCAGGCGCCGGAGTTCGTCGCCCTCGGCGGTGACGGCGTCGACCCCGGCGACCCGCACCGAGCCGCCGATCCGGGCGCCGGTGCCGCGGTGCAGGCCGAGCAGCCCGTAGGCGACGGTGCTCTTGCCGGAGCCGGACTCGCCGACGATGCCGAGCGCCTGCCCGGCCTCCAGGGTGAAGCCCACGCCGTCGACGGCGCGGACGTGGCCGTCGCCGACCGGGAAGTCGACGACCAGGTCCCGGACGTCGACCAGGGCCTCGCCCCGGGCTTCGGCGGCCCGGGGTTCGGGGCCCCGGGGCTCGGGGCTCAGGGGCTCCGGGTCCAGGGGCTCCGGGCTCAGGGTTCCGGCGCTCACGTCAGGACCACCCTTCGGTCGGTCACCGCGTAGAGCACGTCCGCGATGACGTTGGCGAGGACCACGAAGAACCCGGTGACGAGGGTGAGGCCGACGACGGTCGGCAGGTCGATCAGGCCCACCGAGGTGACCAGCAGCTTGCCGAGCCCCGGGAGGCCGAAGAGCGACTCGGTCAGCACGGCGGACCCGAACATCGTCCCGAGGTCGATGGCGGTCAGCGCGATCACCGGGGTGAGCGCGCCGCGCAGCGCGTGCCTGGTCACCAGGTGCCGCTCGCTGACGCCGTACGCCCGGAAGGTCCGGATGTGGTCGTCGGCGAGGGTCTCCAGCATGGAGGAGCGGGTCAGCCGGGCGTACTTCGCGGACTCGATGAGCGCGAGCGAGACCCAGGGCAGCAGCAGTCCCCAGAACCACTGCTGCGGGTCCTCGGTGAGGGGCACGTAGCTCGGGAACGGCAGCCACTGGAGCTGGGCGCACAGGACGATGAGCAGCACCAGGCCGATGACGAAGACCGGGATGGAGCTGCCGGCCAGCGTCAGCGCGGTCAGCAGCCGCTCGCTGAGCCGGCCCCGGCGCAGCGCGGAGACCAGCCCGGTGCCGACCCCGAGGACCAGCCAGAGCACCATCGCGCCGAGCGCCAGCGAGGCCGTCACCGGGAGCCGGGCGGTGATCATGTCGGTGACCTGCTCGCCGCTGCGGTAGGAGATGCCCAGGCAGGGCGCCTGGCAGTGCAGCAGGCCCGTCCCGGCGCTGAAGTCGCGGCCGGCGACGACGCCCTGGAGGAAGTGGGCGTACTGGAGGTAGACGGGCGCGTCGAGGCCGAGCCGTTCGCGCACCTGGGCGACCTGGGCGGGGCTGCACTTCTCGCCGCAGGCGAGCTGGGCCGGGTCGCCGGGGGCGATGTAGAAGACCGCGTAGACGACCAGGGAGAGGACGAGCAGGACGCCGAGCATGCCGACGGCCTTGCGGAGCAGGAAGCGGGTCATGCGGTGGCCTCCTCGGAGGGGCCCCGGCCCGTGCTCGACGGACCGGCGTTCGACGGACCGGCACCCGAGGGGCCGGCCTTCGACGGACCGGAGCCGCCGCGCGCCGTACCGACCCGCAGCCGGGAGGCCGCACGGGGGTCGAGCTCGGTGCGGACGGCGTCGCCGAGCACGGTGAAGGCGAGCACGGTGGTGAACAGCAGCGCGGAGGGGAGCAGCACGTACATCGGGTCCGCGCGGAACCAGGTGGTCGCCCCGGAGAGCATCTGGCCCCACGAGGAGGTCGGCGGCTTGACGCCCACCCCGAGGAAGGACAGCCCGGCCTCGGCGACCACGTTGGACGGCAGCAGCACCGCCGCGTAGGTGATGACCGGCGCGGCCAGGGACGGCAGCAGCTCCCGGCGGGCGATCCGCCACCGGGTGGCGCCGGCGAGCCGGGCCGCGGCCACGTAGTCGAGCTGCCGGAGGCTGAGCGTCTGCGCCCGGACCACCCGTGCGGTGCCGGCCCAGCCCAGCAGCCCGATGACCAGGGTCAGCAGCAGCGGGCGGGGGAAGCCGGGGGGCACGACCGCCATCAGCGAGATGGCGAAGACCAGCGTGGGCAGCGCGAGCATCACCTCGGTGGTGTTGCCGATCAGCTGGTCGAGCCACCGGTTGCCGAGGCCCGCGGCGAGGCCGAGCAGGACGCCGATCGCGACCTGGACGAGGGTGGCGCCGACGGCGACGAGCAGCGAGATCCGGGCGCCGTGCACCAGTCGGGCGAACACGTCCCGCCCGGTGCCGGGTTCGACGCCGAGCCAGTGCTCGGCGCTGACGCCGCCGAAGGAGCCGGTGGGCACCCCGCCGGCCGCCGAGTCGAGCAGGTCGTTGTGGTAGCCGGTGGGGTCCTGGCCCTCGATCGCGCTGAGCAGCGGTGCCGCCGCGGCGATCAGGACGAGCAGGACGATGACGAGGCCGGCGGTGAGGGCGGCGCGCCGCGCGAGCAGCCGCCGCCACACCTGTGGTCCCCCGGCGGCCGGGGAGGCCGCGGGGGCCTCCCCGGCTCGGGGTTGCTGTGAAGCCATGGTTGTCCGATCGATCCGTCCGGTCCCGTCCGCTACTTGACCGCGACCTGGGAGATGTCGAGGACGCCGGTCCAGTCGCTGATGACGATGTTGCGGACGTCCTTGCCGGACAGCCGCTTGTAGACGGGGTGGAACAGCGGGACGGTGAGGGCCTGGTCGCCGATCCGCTTGTCCAGGGCGCCCCAGCGCTTGGCGGCCTCGGCGTGGTCGGTGATCTTGTTGATCTGGTCGATCTCGTCGTTCACCGAAGGGTCGTCCAGCTGCGCGGAGTTGAAGTTGTAGCCGTCGGTGACGATCTGCCGGCCGTCGAAGATCGGGGCCAGGAACGGGCCGCCGGACGGCCAGTCGGCGCCCCAGCCGGAGAGGAAGAGGCCGGGCTCGGTGCCGACGGTGTGGATCGTCTTGGAGTACCGGGTGGAGTCCAGGGCCTCCAGCTGGACGGTGATCCCGGCGGCCTTCAGGCCGTCCTGGACGGCGGCGGCCAGGTCCGGGCCGTAGCCCTTGCCGGTGGCGCTGGAGTGGGTGAGCGTGATGGTCAGGCCGTCCGGGTAGCCGGCCTCCTTCAGCAGCTCCCTGGCCTTCGCCGGGTTGCCGGTGGCACCGGCCGGGAACGGGTCGTACGGCGTGTGGCCGAAGGTCTCCTGGGCGGGCAGGTAGGTGGTGGCGGCCTCGGCGAGCGAGGAGCCGCCGGCCGCGTTGACGACCGAGGTGCGGTTGATCGCGTAGGCGACGGCCTGCCGGACCTTGGGGTCGTCGAAGGGCTTGACCTTCGGGTTGAACGCCAGGTAGTTGACGTAGCCGAAGTGGCCGGTGCCGACGCGCGCGGCGAGCGACTTGTCGTCCTTCACCTGGGCGAGCTCGGAGGGGCCGAGGTTGGTGTCGGTGGTGACGGCGGCCGCGTCGGCGCCGGTGCCGGCGGAGAGCCGCTGGTTGATCACCGCCGGGTCGAGCCCGGACTGCACGTCGATGGTGTCCGGGTACGCCTTGCGCTGGTCGTCCGTCGCCGCCGACCAGTTGGGGTTGCGCTTGAGGACGAGGTGGGCGCCGTCGTTCTCGTTCTTGACGACCTGGTAGGGGCCGGAGGAGACGGGGTGCTCCTGGTACTTCGTCCCGGTGTCCTTGGCCTTCGGGACGGGGGCGAACTGCGTTTGGGTGGCGAGGTACGGGAAGTCGCCCTCGGGCTTGTTGAGGCGGAAGACGATGGTCTTCTCGTCCGGCGTCTCGATGGCGTCCAGACCGCGCGTGTCCTTGTACGGGCCCTGGTAGTCCGCGGCGCCGACCAGCCAGTCCCTCAGGAACGGTGCGCCGCCCGAGAGTTCGGGGGCGAATGACCTTTCGATGCCGTACTTGATATCGGCCGTGGTGATCGGCGAACCGTCCTCGAACGTCAGGCCGTCCTTGAGGTGGTACGTCCACACCGTCGCGCCCTCCGACGGGGTGCCGGTGTCGGTGGCGAGGTCCGGGACGACCTTGGTGCCGGCCGCGCCGTCGGCCCGGTTGCGGGTGGTGAGGGTGCGGAAGACCAGGGAGGGGACGTTGCCGCCGCCGGAGGTGTAGAGCCGCGCGGGGTCGAACTGGTCCTGCGGGTTCTGGTTGAGGACGGTGAGGGTGCCGCCCTGCTGCGGCGCGGCGTCCTTGCCGGAGCCTCCACCGCCGTCGGCCTTCGGTCCGCACGCCGCCAGCCCGACGACCAGTGCGACGGTGACGGTCGCCGTGGCGAGGCGGCGAGGGGTGAAGGTGGTGGTTCGAGACATCGGAAAGGGGGCCTTTCGCTACCGATGGTGTACGGAGGAAGGCGGGCGACAGTGAGGCCTGGGGAAAGTGAGCGGCACCGCGCCCGCAGCAGGGGGCGACGCCCCGACGCGGCGATCACCGCTAAACGCGTCGGGACAGGGCGGATTCAGCGACAGAGATTGTCGGAAACGCAGTGCGCGGCCACGCCGATCAGCGCCAGCTCGATGGCGGCGCACGTGATCGGGTGACGGTCAGACATGCCGAGAAGAATGTATGACGATAAGGAGGATGTCAAAAAGCCCGACCACCATTCGGACAACACGTGAACACCGCGAACACCGGGGGCACCGGGAACACCGCGAACACCGCGAACACCGGGAATGTCCGCGACGTATCGGTGGGATGACCGATGTGCGCGGGTGGGGGGCGTGGCCGGTTCCCATTTCGCCGTCGATGCCCCCACCCGGGCCCGTTGCCGTCGGCTCGAGGACGCCGACGGCCCTGCTGCGCCCGCCGTCGCGCCCCGGCCGATCAGATCTCGGAGTGGGCGGTGGCCGTCAGCGGGGCGAAGGTCTGGCGGAGGTCGACGACGGTGGTCGGGCCCTTCACCCAGGCGAGCGGGGCGTGGTGCACCCGCACCCCGGCCGGCTCCTGGAGCAGCGCCTCGCCGGCCGCGTTCCGCGGCCACTCCACCGACCCGGTGGCGGTGCGGGCGGGGACCAGCCAGTAGTCCCCGCGGGTGTAGGCGCCGCCGGGCCGGAAGTACACCTGGACGCCGTCCTCCAGGTCGAGCCAGGCGCCCTCCGCGAGCTGCAGGGCGCCGCCGGCCAGGGGCAGGGCGTCCCGGCCGCGGGCCTCCCGGTGGTCCCAACGGCGCAGGAACGGGTGGAGCTCGGCCAGCCGCCCGACCCCCGGGACCGGCTCGGCGGACAGCCGCACCCGGCGGCCCGGCAGGTCGATCTCCTCCACCTGGAGCAGGTTCGCCGCCTCGTCCCGGCTGACGTACGCGCTGTCCGCGACCTCGACCCGGTCGCCCACCGAGAGGCCGAGCTTGTCGTCGTCGCCCAGCGTGTCCAGGGCGACCCAGACGCCCTCGACCGAGGCGATCGGGAGGACGACCGAGCCGTTCTCCCGGGACCACTTGAAGGTGGCGCCGCCCTCGGCCGAACCGCCGTGGTGGACCTCCACCCGGTACAGCTGGTTCTCCGGGCCCCGGTAGCCGGCCTCGGGGTGCGCCAGGCACGGGTCCTCGCCGGCCCGCTCCGGCCGCCGGGCCCGCGCGGCCAGCCAGGAGGAGGGCCGCTCGCGGGGCTCGGCCCAGGCGTCGAAGGCCTCCAGCACCCGGGACGGACCGCCGTCCGGCACGTTCAACTCCGAGGCGGGAAGGGCCAGTACCTGCCAGACGACCTTGGCCCGGGCCGCGGTGTCGGGCATCGCCGCGCCGAGCGCGACCTCGCGGATCTCCGGGTCCTCCACGGCGGTGACACTGCGCTCCCAGACCTTCAGGTAGACCAGGAACGGGAACGCGTCGGGCAGCCGGTCGCCGGGGCGCTCCTGGTCCCGGTAGGCGTCCGGCTGGTCCCAGTACGTCCAGCCGGCGGGCGCCTCCCGGGTCTCGGCGCCCCAGACGCCGTCGTCGGGCACGGCGGTGCCGGGCCCGGGCCGGTCGGCCTCGCACAGGACGCCGTCCACGTAGTACCGGCCGCCGCCGATGGCGAGGTCGTCCAGGTCGTGGTTGCCCGGCAGGTAGCCGATCGCGAACCCGGCCGCGCCGGCGGGCCCGCCGCGCCGGCCGATCAGGTCGGTGGCGAGCGTGCGCAGCTGGTGGCGCTCGATCGCGGCCTGCTCGTTGGCGTCGGCGTCGAGCTGGACCCGGCCCTGCTGGGTCAGCACCGCGGAGTAGTGCCTGCCGGGCCGGAAGGTCAGGCGCGAGAAGTCTGCGTGCACGGGGTCCCTCTCACAGTCAACGGTCTTCAGTCGGTTGGGAGTCGGTCAGGGGTCGGTCAGGTGGCGAAGAAGAGGCCGGCGTCGGTGCCGGCCGGGGTGTACTCGGCCAGCCGCGCCCGCAGGTTGTCCTCGCGCTGGGGCTGGAACAGGTCGTGGAAGGCGCCCAGTTCGGAGCGGTCCTCGGCGCCGCGGGTGATCTCCGGCGCGCAACCGGCGGCCGGCCGGCCGTAGCCGGGCGTGCCGTACCGGAGGCTGGTGAAGAGCGGGCGCACCCGCTGCGCCTCGGTCTCGCGCAGCCGCTCGGCCCGCGCCGGGTCCAGCTCGCCGCGCTCGACCAGCTCGGTCACGGCCGAGCGCACCCGGTCGGGCTGGCACTCGTACCGGCGGGGGGTGCGCGAGCCCGGGGGCACGTAGCAGAACCGCAGGCAGCCGAGCGAGCGGCGGGCCACCCGCATCCGGCCGGTGAAGACGCTGTCCTCGGCGATCCGCACCGCGTGGGTGTGCACCTCGCCGACCACCGTGGAGCGGTGCGCGTGCAGCACCGCGTAGGCGTGCTCGCAGTCGGGCCCGGAGAGCGCCGGGCGGTCCGGCCCGGTGGCGTCCAGGATGCTGTCGGCCAGGTGGATCTCCAGCGGGTCGTCGTCCACCTCGTCGCCGACGACCTGGATCGTGCCCAGGATGCTGCGCTCGATCCGGACGCAGGCCGTGGTGTGGTCCAGCACCAGGCTGGGCTCCTGCGGCGCGTGCGGTTCGCAGTGCGGCTCCAGGGACCAGCCCGGCACCAGGGTGCAGTGCCGCAGCGTGACGGAGGCGAGCGGCCCGGTGACGTTGACCCCGCGACCGGTGACCAGCAGGCCGTCCAGGACGAGCCGCCCGCCCGCGCAGGTGCCCCGGACGTTGAGCGCGTCCGGGCGGTTGCTGTACCAGTCGAGCAGCCGGATCACCGGCCGGGTGCCCTCGGCGGCGCGCAGTTCGAGCCGGTCGTCGGCCTCCAGGTCGAAGTCCAACTGCTCCTGGTAGGCACCGCTGTGGGTGATCTCGATGACGGCGGAGCCGCCCGCGGTGCCGTCCCGCTGGTCGGCGCGCCACTGCTCGTACGCGTCGTTGATCCGCTCGAACGGCCGGCCGGGGCCGACCTGGTAGAGCGTCCGGTGCCGGGCCTCCGGGCGGTCGCGCGGGTACTCGCCGCCGCCGGTGTCGTCGCCGAACGCGTAGTGGTAGTCGACCCAGACGCCGCGGCGCGGGGCGGAGCGGGCGCCGAAGGCGATCCGGCCGAGCAGCGGGTCGACGGCGACCTGGCCGCGCTTGGGCCGGTACGTCCAGTCGGTCAGGTCGGCCACCACGATCTCGGCGGGCGGGACGGGCTCCGGGGAGCCGTCGCGCCAGATGGCGAAGCTCTTGCCGGGCCCGTAGTAGTCGGCCGTGCGCTCGGCCAGCTGCCGGCGCCGGATCGGGGCCGGCACGGTGTCGGCCGTCGCGGGGTGCGCGCCGGCCGGCCCCGGCTCGGGCCGGGTGACCAGCGGGGCGTCGTTGCCGAGGACGGAGAAGGTGAAGAGGTTCCTGGCCCGGTCGACGCAGTAGGCCGGCGCCCGGGTCACCGGGTACGGCTTCAGCCGCCACACGGACAGGGCGACGCCGGCCGGGGTGTAGCCGCCCTGGCGGCGCGGGGAGGCGGCCCGGCGGACGTCGACGGTGTGCGCCTGGCCGTCGAAGGGCCCGCCGAGCAGGTCCAGCGCCGCGCCGCGCCGGACGTCGACCAGCCGGCCCCGGCCCAGCCGCTGCCGGTCGGCCGGCTCCTCGTCCGGGCGCAGCAGCCGCACCGGCTGGGTGCCGGCGAGCAGCCGGGAGAGCTCCACGGCGCGGGCCGGCCAGTCGGCGACCGAGGCGGACAGCTCCTCCAGCAGGGCGAGGGTGCCCTTGCGGCGGCGGTTGGCGACCGTGTTCGCGACGTCCTGGCGGGGCGCCAGCCGGGCGGCGAGCCGGTCGCGGGCCGCGATCCGCTCGGCGGAGGCCTCGCCGTGCAGGCCGGTGGCGAGCACCTCCTCGTAGCCGGGCAGGATCCGGTAGCCGACCAGGTCGCCGAGGTACGCGACGGCCCAGTCGGCGGCGGTCTCCACGAACCAGTCCTGGTAGCCCTGGTCGACGCCGCCGCGGACGACGTCCACCTGTTCGGCGATGACGGCCAGCAGGGCGCGCAGCGGCTCGCCCGCGTCGGCGTCCCGCAGCCGGTGCCACTGGGGCAGCAGCTCCAGCAGCCCGTCCGGGTCCCTGGTCATGCCCACCTCCGATGGATGCGCTGGTTCATCCGCGGATCTCCTTGAGGATCAACGTGTCGGGCAGGTCCGGTGCCAGTACGGCGAGTTGGGCCGGTCGGATGCCGCGGAACACCGTCACCACGCGGCCGGCCGGCAGCGGGCGGGTGTCGGTGACGGCCGGGTTGAGGCGCAGCAGTTCCGCGAGCGGGACGCCGTTGCGGGCGGCGATGTCGGTGAGCGTCTCGCCGGCGGGGTCCCGCACCCGGTAGCGCTGCTCCTCGTAGCGGGCGAGCCGGGCCGGGACCGTCGGCTGCGGCCGCGCGAGCTGGGCAGCGAGGTTCTCCAGGCCGTCCGGGGTGAGGCTGCCGGGCACGCCGGTGAAGGCGTCGACGTCCACCCGGTCCACGCCGGGGACGGCCTGGGCGGCGGCGAGCACCTCGGACAGGTGGGCGGGCTGGCCGAGTTGGCGTCCGGCGTAGCCGAGCCGGTCGAGCAGGGCGCGGCGCACGGCCGGTTCGACGAGGTCCCAGGAGTGGTCCGGGGCGACCTTGACGCCCGCGGCGACGACCAGCAGGACGAGTTCGCGCACGGCGACCCGGACGGGCAGCCGCGGGTCGCCGTAGGCGGTGAGCGAGGACCGCAGGGTGCGGAGCAGGTCGGAGTCGGCGGCGAGCGGGATGTCGTCCACCCCGGCGACCGTGACGTGGACGAGCTCGCGCCGGCCGTCCGAGAGCCGGGTGGCGCTGGCGCGCCCGATGCCGGCCCGGGCGCGGGTGAAGTCCTCGTAGTCGGGCACCGAGACCAGCCGGTCCAGGGCGGTGACGGCGAGCGGGATGGTGCGCCTGGCCAGGCCCGGTCCGTCCGGTCCGGCGCCGCCGGTGGCGGGCAGCGGGTTGACGACGGCGGAGACGCCGAGCGGGCGGGTGGTGAGCTGGGTGATCCGGCCGGCGCCGACGTTGCCGCTCTCGCCGATGCCGATCCGGTAGCGGGCGCGGACGTTCTCCCGGCCGGTGGCCAGGCGCGAGCCGTGCACGCCGTCGCCGAAGGTGACGGTGGTGCGGCCGTCGGCGGCGGTCGCGGTGACGTAGACCCGTTCGTCCGGGCCGCGTCCGGTGAGGCTGTCGACCTCGTTCCAGAGCACCCCGTCGACCCGGACCTCCAGGGTGCTGCGCGCGCCCCCGGGGGTGTCGGCGGCCAGCCAGGTGAGCGGCGACTGCCAGAGGGTGAAGCGCTGGCCGGGGACGCCCGCGTCGCCGCTGCCGATCGCCTCGTCGCGGGTGGCGCCCTGGGTGGCGCGGACGACGTTGCCGAGGACCTGGACGGTGTCTCGCCGGTAGCGGAAGGCGAGCGGGGCGCTGAGCGTGACGGTGGTGCGGACGGTGTCCCCGGGCAGGAGCGGGTCGACGCCCTGCTCGACGCCGGCGATCATGGCCAGTTCGGTGCCGCGGACGCCGGTGGTGTGCGGGAGGTCGGTCCGCTCGCCGCTGACCGCGATCCACCGGCCGGGGGTCAACCCGTCGTAGAGCCGGGCGAGTTCGATCCGGTCGCCGCGGACGTCCTCGGTGACGGGCTCGTCGGCGAGCCGCAGCGCCTCGCCGCGGGCGTAGACGGTGGCGTCCCGCAGGTGCGAGAGCTGGGTGTCCTGGTCGTCCAACCAGGGCTGCTGGAGGGAGAGTTCGGTCACCTTGCCGGTGATGCCGAAGTCGGCGCGGGAGACCACGCGCACGTCGGTGACCCGGGTGATGACCTCGGCGAGGTCGCGGCTGCCCGGGATGCCGCCGTCGAGGCCCTTGCGGGGGCGCTGGATCACCACCCAACTGCCGGGCGCGATCTGGTCGTACACGGCGTCGAGGGTGAGCACCGTGCCGGAGACCGGCTGCAGCTTGGTGGTGAGGGCCACCTCGACGGCCGGCGCCGACTGGTCGGTGCCGGCGTAGCGGTGCACCCGGACGTTCAGCTCGCCGGACTCGCCGGTCCGCTCCTGGCCCGGGTCGAGCTGGTAGTCGAGCGCGGGGCCGGGCCCGCCCTCGACCTTCACGTGGACGCGGCCGTCGGCCTGGGGGCGGGACACGAAGACCGTGCGCTCCGGCAGTTCGGCCAGCAGCTGGGCGCTGACGCCGGGCTCCGGGGCGGGCGCGGGTACGGCGGTCCCCAGCGCCGGCGGCGGCGGTACGGGCGGTGCCGTCGGCTCGGTGGTGACGATCTTGACCTGGCCGGGCCCGAACGGGAAGGTGTGGTCCCACGGCAGCGAGAAGCCGCTGTGCACCAGGCTGCCCGCCTCGACGTACGTGAAGTCGGCGGTCTTCGGGACGGTGCCGGCGTCGTCGAAGGCGATCCGGACGCTGACCAGCGTGCTGCCGGAGAGCGGCCAGTCCACGTAGCGGTCGATCCGGCCGTCGGTGCCGTAGACGGGCTTGAGCGGCGCGGTGGCGCCGAACGGGGTGGCGACCACCCGCATCGCCTGGATCTCGTGCACGGCCAGCGGCGCCGTCAGGTCGACCTGCCGCCAGGCGGGGTAGAGGCCGTCGCGCAGCCGGGGGTCGAGCGCGGACAGCAGCTGCGCGCCGAGGTCCGAGCCGGGCGCGAACAGGCGCTGCGGGTCGCGGGCGAGGTCCCGCGCGCTGAGCGGGGGCCGGGTGGGGGCGGTGCGCAGCGCGGCCAGCAGCGAGCCGAGTCCGCGGACGGCCGGGTCGGCGGTGCCGGGGCCGGGGGGCCCTGGCTTGTCGGGGGCCTGCGGCGGCTCCAGCTGGTGGGCGCGGTCCCGCAGGCCGGTCAGTTCCTCGCCGAGGTGCCCGAACCAGTCGGCCACCGGCTGCTGGGCGTGGGCCAGTTCGGCGGCCTCGGCGGCCCGGTCGACCACCGGGGCGAGCCGGTCGGCGAACTCGGCCGGGGTGCCCAGCGGGCCGGCCGGCCGGTCGAGGTCGGCGCGCAGCGGGGTGAGCACCTGCTCGTCGAAGTCCCGGACGATCCGGCTGTGCCCGGGCCTCGGGTTCGGGGCGGACTCGGAGACGGTGATCCAGTCGGCGAGTTCGGCGCGCAGGTCCTTGAGGGTGCGCAGGTCCCGGGGCAGCCCGATCACCGTGACGTCGTTGTCGCGGTCGAGCCGCACCTCGGGCACCAGCCGCAGCATCCGGTGGACCGGGTCGGCGGCCTTGTCGGCGCTGAAGACGAACAGCAGCCGGTCCCCGGGCCGCAGGTTGTTCGCGGTGCCGGCGGCGAAGAGCTCGGCGCGTCCGCCCGGGTTCAGCTGGCCGGGCGTCAGCTGGTACGGGCGGCGGCGCAGCACGGCCAGTTCGTTCCAGGCCGAGCGGGCGGGGAGGTCCTCGGCGGTCTCGAAGGACTGCGGGTCCTCGCCGGGGCCGGGGACGCTCTGGCTGCGGGCGCCGCGCGGGATCACCACGGTCGGGTCCTCGGCCGCCCGCGGGTCGTGGTCGAGGGAGTAGGCGAGGTAGGTGTCGGCGGCCACGCCGGGCCGGGGCCGGTGCCCGACCAGCCGGCCGAGCAGGGCGAGCGAGTCCTCCTCGGTGGCGGTGCGCAGGTAGCCCTCGTTGGCGATCCGCTCCGAGTAGAAGGTGAGCAGGTCGGCGAGCACGGCCCAGGCGTCCAGCAGCGCGATCGCCGGGTCGTCCGGGGTGCGGACGGTCAGGTCGCGCAGCGCCGGGTAGGCGGGGCCGGACAGCCGGGCGAGCAGGCTGTCGAGGAACTCCCCGTAGCGGCCGACCCGGTAGCCGACGGCGTCCAGTCCGGGCGGGTTGAACACCGGGACCGGGGTCGCGGTGGCGGTGCCCGCGCAGCCGCAGGTGCACTGGCCGCTCATCGGCCACCTCCGAGGACGATCGAGAGCCGGCCGTTCTCCGGCCGGTCGGGGTCGTTGTCGCACGCGGCGATCTCCAGCGCGCCGAGCCGCAGCAGCCCGTCGTCCAGCTCGCCGTCGTCCCGTCCGAACTGCCGCCGCAGCCTGGTCACTTCGGCGCTGACGACGCCCGGCACGGCGGCCGCCGCGGCCACCAGCCTGGAGACCCGCACCGGTTCGCCGAAGCCCAGCGCGTCCGGGTGGAAGAAGCCGAGCCGGCCGTCCGGCAGGGCGCGGTTGCCCAGCACCCGGCGCAACTCGGCCAGGACGTGGCCGCGTTGGTAGCCGGCGGCGGCGCAGACCCGCAGTTCGAGGTCGATCGGCACCAGCAGGGCGGGCCGGACGACCAGGTCGTGGCCGATCCGGCGGTACGCCTCCAGACCGTGCCCGACCGCCTCCAGCAGGGCCGGGCCGGCCACGGCCTGCCCGAACGGCTCGACGGCGACGTGCACCTCCTGCACGCTGCCCGTCCAGCGGAGCGCGGCCGCGGCCCGCCGGACGCCCGGCAGGGCGGCGGCCAGCTCCGCGTAGTCGGCGGCCGTGACGGCGCGCAGCCGGGTGCGGCCCAGGGCCAGCGGGGCGAGCCGGCGGACCTGGTCGACCGGTTCGGGCTCGACCCCGCCGGTCGCGGGCAGCGGGTTGCGGACCAGCCGCACCGCGTCCTGCGGCCGGGCGGCGGCGCCGCGCCGGTTCGCCTGGGGCGGCCGGTCCCGGCAGACCACCAGGTGGTTGACGGCCTCCGCGCCCACGTTCCCGGCCGTGCCGTTGCCGATCCGGTACGCGACCTCCAGCGTGCCGCCGGGTGCGGGCGGCAGGCCGTGGCGGCCGTCGCCGAAGCGCAGCGCGAGGCGCCCGTCGTCCTCCAGCTCGCCCACGAAGTGCCGGTCCCGGCGGCCGTCGGCGAGCAGGTCCCGGCGCGGCGTCCACTCCTGGCCCGCCGAGGCGGCCCGGACCTCGGGCAGGGCGGCGCGCGGGTCCTGGAGGGCGATCCCGGCCGCGGGGCCGGCCAGCGCGGGGGAGTCGGGGTCGAGCCCGGCGGCGTACCGGGCGCCCCAACTCTGGGCCACCTCCCAGACGGTGGGCCGCCCGAGCACCCCGCCGGAGCGGGCGCGCGCGGTGAGCACCTCCAGGCGGCGCAGCTTGGCGGCGAGCAGGCGGGTGCGGCGGGCCAGCAGCTCGCGCAGCCCGGCGGCGGGCCGCTCCGCGAGCCGCAGCTCCTGCACCACCCGGGCGCCGAACAGCACGGTCAGTTCGGCGAGTTCGGCCCGGGAGAGGTGGTGGCCGTCGCACGCCCGGTGCCACAGCTCCTCCAGTCGCAGCCGGACCCGCTCCGGAAGGCCGGCGAGCAGGGCGGCCTGCCCGGCGCAGACGTGCGCCCGGTCGGGGTAGGCGACCGCCTGGGTGACCGGCGCGTAGCGCAGCAGCGGGCGGAAGGGCTGCGGCAGCACCGGGTAGCGGCTCTGGTCGAGCAGGGTCTCCAGCGCCGCCGCCTGGGCGTCGGCCGTGGGCGGCTCCACCACCGCGCCCTCGCCGTCCTCGCCCTCCGCGGTCGCGCCGGGCGCGAGCAGCACACTCAGCCCGGCCCGCCGCACCGCCGCCTCGCCGAGCAGCGCGTCCAGGGCGCGGACCTGCTCCGGGCCGAGCTGGCGGCCGTCGCGGGCCTGGTCGAGCAGTTCCCGGATCGCCTCCGCCGCCGGGCTGCCCTCGGCGCGGTCCTCGCAACCGCATCCGCCCGGCCCGCAGGGCGCCGTACGGACCGGCTCCGGCGGCACCGGGAAGGCCTCCGGGGCGCCGCCGCAGAAGGTGAGCGAACGGCCGTGGTCGACCAGGGCGACGTTGCCGCGGGCGACGCTCACATCGGCGATCGGGCCGCAGTCGCTGCCGCCGTGGGAGGACAGGCAGACCGGGAAGGCGAGCGCGTCCTCCGGCGCCCAGGTGACCTCCAGCACGGGCTGGTCGTACAGCTCGTCGACCAGCGGGGTGACGGAGGTGAGCCGGACGGCCTGGCGGTGCGCGGGGTCGGCGTCGGCGGGCGCGCCGGTGCGCGGGCCGAGGACCTCCTCGATGACCAGCAGGTCGCCGGGGCGCAGCGCCAGGTGGCGGGTGCGGAGCTCGGGCTTGTCGGTGCCGGGCCGGTCGCCGGGCGGGGCGGTGTCCTCGCGCGGGGCCGCCCCGGGCCGGTCGTCGCGCGGGCAGGGGTCGGCGTCGGGCCGGTCGTCGCGAAGGGTGGCGGAGGTCGCGCCCCGGGGCAGGACGCAGTCCTGGTCGCCCCAGGTCCAGAACCGGATGGTGTTGTGCGCGGGGTGCAGCACCAGGTCCGCCCCGCCGAGCGGCTCGAACACCTCCACGGCGGCGGTGCGGGTGAGCACGTCCAGGTCCTCGTCCGGGATCACCGTGGACAGCTCCGGACGCTCCTGCGGGCCCAGCCGGCCGACGTCGACGGCGGCGAACCGGAAGGTGCCGGACCGCAGGGTGACGGAACGGTCCACCTCCAGCGCGACGAACGCCCGGGCGTTGCAGCCGTCGTGCACCGCGTAGTCGACCAGCCGGACGTGCCGGCGCACCGACACCCGGCGGCGGGCCGTGTCGAGGTACGCCTCGGTGGCCACCGCGTCCTGCTGGTAGGAGAGCTGGTCGGCGGTGTAGGCGAGCAGTTCGACCAGGGTGACGCCGAGGTCGGGCAGGTGCCGCTCGGTCCAGCCGGGGACGGTCAGGCTCATCCGGTCCAGCACGAGCCGGCGCAGGCTCTCGTAGTCGCGCGCGGTGTAGTCGATCACCGGGGCCGGCCGGACGGCGGGCGGACAGCCCTCGTCGGTGCGGCAGTCGTACGGGGACGGGCAGTCGGCGCCGAAGGAGAACCCGGTGTGCGCGTACCGCGGGTCGAAGCCCGGGAACGGGCGGGTGCCCGGCCGGCCGTACGCGTCCGCCAGGACCACGCTCAGCCGGTAGCGGGAGGTGTCGCCCGCCCGGTCGAGGGTGACGAGCATCCGGTCGTCCAGCTCCGGGTCGTCCGCGCGCTCGATGTCGACCGCGAGGGCGCGCAGACCGGTGATCCGGCGGCCGCCGTCGACCCGGATGTTCTCCGGGCCCAGCTCGTCCGGCGCCCGGCCGAGGAAGGTCACCGTCAGCGTGCGCCCGTCGTCGCTCGGCTCGGCGCCGTCCAGGCCCAGCAGCCGCGCCGCGCGCACGTCGGCCCGGCGAAGTTCCGTGCCGCACTGAGAGGTCGGGAATTCCGCCTGGCCGGTCATGCCGCCACCCCGCCCTCGAACACGTCCTGCCGCCGGGTGCCCGTCCGGCGGACGACGTACGCCAGCTCGACCCGCACCACGTTGTCCTCGCTCTCCACGTCGAGCGCGACGACCTCGATCACATCGCCGAGCCACCGCTGCAGCGCCGCCTGGACGGACAGCTGCAAAGTGGCCGCCAGCTCCGGGCTGTTCGGCGCGAAGACCAGGTCGAGCAGCCCGCAGCCGAAGTCCGGGTGCATGACCCGCTCACCGGGGCTGGTGAACAGCAACTGCTCGATCAGGTCGCGCACATGGTCGTCGTACGCCGCCCCGGCGGTGCGCCCTCGGCTGTCGATCCGGAACGGGAAGGCGAGGTCCGTCCGCGCGGGCCCTGGCGTTGGTGCCATCAACTCGGTGCCGCTGACGGACTGTTGGGTGGATCGCGTGGTGCTCATACCCCCTCCGCCCGCTGTTGGACGACGGTGACGACCGGCGGCCCCTGCGGGATCTGCTCGGCGCTCTGGCACAGCCCGGTGGCGGACTGCGGCAGCGCGGGCGAGCCGTTGACCCGGATCCGGGCGGACGGCAGCACCCAGCGGATCGTGACGCAGGGCTGCGGCTTCCCGGCCACGGTGAACGGGCAGCCGGTCACGGTGTACAGGTCGGCCGTGCTGGTGACGGCCTGCCCGGCGACCAGCACCCGGCCCTGGGCGGGCACCGCCGTCGCCTGGGCGCCGTGCGGGCAGATCACCGTCGCATTGACGTGCAGTAGTTTTCCGGACAAGACAATCTCCCCCCGTCAGGTCACGCTCAGGGCGTCCTGGTTGATGGTCACGGTGGCGCCGACCAGCGCGATCGAGGCGCCCTGGCCGTTGCTGATCCGGATGCCCGAGTCGTTGATCACGATCGAGGCCCCGCTCGGGATGCGCAGCGTGATCCCCGTGGTCGGGTCGTCGGACAGCACGATCACCCGCCGCCCCGAGGTCTCCAGCACCATGTTCGGGACGCCCGGCGGCCCCGTCGTCGCCTCCACCGGGACCTCCGAGGCGGAGCCGTACCAGCAGCCCGTCCAGATCGGGTAGCTCTGGTCGCCCTGCTCGAACTCCAGCCACACGCCCGCCCCGACCGGCGGCACGGCGTAGTGCCCCATGCCCGGGCCGGCCACCGGGAAGCACGGCATCGCCCAGGTCGACACGGCGTCGCCCAGGACGTCGGGCACCTGGGCCTGGATGCGGCCGATCCCGAGCGGGTCGGTGTTGGTCACCACCGTTCCCCGGTACTTGCCGAGGTAGCGGGTCGGTTCGGCCATGCTGGCAACTCCTGCTGGTCGGGGCGGCCTTGCGGGACTTCGACGCTCTGCGGTGCTGCGGTGCTTTGGTGCTGCGGTGCTGCGGTGCTTTGGCGGTGCGGTGCTGCGGGACTTCGGTGTCACGGGACGACGGTCGGCTGGAGGGCGATCAGGCCCTCGCGGGCCAGGGTGAAGTTCTGGGTGTACGAGCCGCGCTTGAGGTTGTGGGTGACGCTCTTGACGAAGTACAGGCCGTCATAGGTGATCCCGGCCCCTCGGACGCCGACCAGTTCGCGCGGCCGCAGCACGTGCCCGTACCGGACGACGTCGAGCTGGCCCGAGCCGGAGACGGCGTCCGCCGACTGCATCGCCTTCGCGATCGTCTCGGCGACGGCCTGCGAGGTGTCCTTCTTGGCGGTGTCGGCGATGACCTTCTTCTTCAGCGCCGGCGCCGGCCTGAGCGCGAGCGGCGGCCGCAGGATGCTGACCTCCGGCACCGGCAGGATCGTCGACACCTTGGTCGCCGGCAGCTGGATGCGCGCCTCCGGCTCCTCGCGGGCGGTGCCGTCGAAGGCGAAGGTGAGCTGGTCGACGTTGGACAGCGCGTCCATGTTCACGTTCAGCGCGTGCTGCGGGACGCCCAGCCGCACCTCCGGCCCCCAGTAGGCGCGGCTCATCCCCGGGACCGGCCCGGGGTCCAGGTAGAACACGTAACCGTTCGCCTTCGCCAGCTCGTTGACGTAGCCGAGGTCGGTGCCCTTCTGGAAGTCGATCCGCCGGGTCGGCATCGGCGTCTGCGGCACCAGCTCCGGGACGACCAGCGGCACCATGCCGTACTGCCCGTACTTGCCGATGATCGCGGCGACCCGGGCCGCCGGGGACATCGCGGGGAAGGGCACACCGGCCTGCTCCTCCAGGTCCATCAGCACCGTCAGGTCCTCACCGGTGACGGTCAGCGTGGACTGGCCGGGCTGGTTGCTGATCCCGACCTCCTGGCGGATGATCACCCCGTCCATCAGCACGGCCGGCGTCCCCGTGACCACCGCCATCAGCACGACCCTGATCTTCGGGTCGAAGAAACCGCCCGGCAGCAGCGCGGTGTTGATCAGCCCGTTCTTCGACAGGTCGAAGGCCAACTGGAACCCGCTGCGCTGCCCCGACGCCACCGTCACCTGCGCCGACAGCAGCGCGTCGGTCACCGGCTGCGGCACCGGCACCGGAATCTGCGGCCCCATCAACAGGCTCAGGTGGATCGACCCGATCGCCCCGCCCCCCGTGACCGCCGAGGCGTCAACCATTCCCCACCCCCGGCCCCGCTCCCGGCACCGCGCCGGGCAGCGCGATCGTGATCCGCCGCCCCGGCGTCACGGTCAACTCCCGTGGATCGAGCACCGGGTTGGCGTCGGCGATCCGCCACCACTGGTCGGCGCTGCCGAGGTAGCGGTAGGCGAGCAGATCGGGACGGTCGCCTGCACTGACGGTGTGCTCGGCGAGCGGGGTCAGCCCCTCCGCACTCGGCAGCAACCGCCGCCGCAGGTACGGGACCTGGCGCCCGTCCGGCTCCGTGTGCAACGCGACCGGGACGCCGTGGTACCGGCTGGTCAGCGGATACGGCGAAGGCGCCGGCAGCGCGTTCAGCGGGTCGACGGTCACTGGAACCCCCCTCCCACCCCGAGCGCGCCCAACCGGCCGTCGGCCGCGGCACCGCCCAGCCGCTCCTTCTGCGCCAGGTGCGCGAGGTACAGCTCCGCCCCGCGGTGCCCGGTCGGCAGATCACTGACGGTCAGGACACGCAGCCCGATCGCGACAGCGGCCCTGATCGGGTTCAGATCGATGTCGAACGCCTCCTCGGTGATGGTCAGTTCGGTCAGCCGCACCGGCAGGATCCGCTTCCCACCCCAGGTGAAGAGCGTCAGCGGCGCCTCGATCGGCGTCACCTCCAAGGTCCCGAGCGAGGCCAACGCCTGGTTCGCCCGCACCTGGTCACTGGTCGGCTGCACCAGCAGCTCGAGCGTCGCCAACTGCGGATGAATCCCGTTCGGTGCCGGAAGGTCCAGCTGGTCGGTCGCGTCCAACTCCGCCGTGAACTTCCAGGTCTCGACAGCCGGCCCCTTCAACCGCAACGCCTCCGTCCGGTCCCCACTGCCATCGGCCCCCGCCACCTGCGGCGCCAACGAGCGCTCCAGACTGTCCGGATTGAACTGCAGCACCACGACCCGCTGCGGAGTGCCGCGCAGCGGATCGACGACGACCAGCCCGGCCCTGATCGGCTTCGGCGCATCCGTGTATCCCGTCACGAATCCTCCAGGCCGAATCGATCGAATGCGTCGAGAACACCCGCCGCGAATTCCTTGATGAAAGTGTTGGGATCGCTTTCTGCTAGCTGTCGAACAGCCTTCCGGAAAATTGGCCATTCAGAATACGAAACCGCCCACAGTGCCCCTTCGCGGACCACGTCGTCGGCGGACCGCAAGGAGCTCGAGATCCGCTGGACCAGACGCTCGTCCGGTTCGAGCGGTGCACCGAGACCTGCACGGGCCACTGCCACGGCCTCGTCGTCCGTCCCACGCGCCGAATCCAGCTCCGCGATCAGTTCGTCGACTGTGACGACCTCGGGATGAACCTCGAAGACTGCCACTGCCATGCCGGCGGTCTCAGGACCGAGGCGACTCGTCACCATGGCGAAGGAACTGCGGATCGTGTCCTCCTCGATGTAGGTGACAGTCAATCCGGGGAGGATCTCCCAGGTGGCCTGCAAAGGGGTGCCGCGCTCGGCATCCGCCGGCCGGTACGCCACCTGGTCCCACGAGGGCCATTCTGTGATCAGCTCCATGACCGGCAGCGAATTCTGTTTCCGGAAGATGTAGCGCCGAGACCGGTGACCGCCGGGTCGCTTGATCACGTTCATTTCACGAGTCCTTTGTCAGGATTCCACCAGGGCAGTTCCTGCTGCAAGCGCCGCACGATGCTCTCATAAATTTTCCGGCGCGTCGCCTCGGCATTCCCCTGAGATTCTTCGAGATCGATTTCTCCGAATGTGGAGACCCATCGTCGTATGAGTTCTATCTCGCGATCGGCCAAGTTGTTCGCATCCTGCTGCCGCTGAAGCTGCTGGAGGGAGTTGAACTCCGTCGTGCCGTGTTCCTTCCGGTACGTTGCCCGGGCGCTCTTGAGCTGTTCCCGGGCGCTCGATTCTGCGTCCGGGTCCTCGGCCTTCCTTGCCTTGTAGAGTGCAATCCCGGCTTGATCCAGCGGCTTCTTGGCATTGTTCGCCTCCTCCTCTCTTTTTCGCCAGGCTTGATTTTCCCGCAAGTTGCCCTGCAGGAACTCGGGAGGTGCTCCCTGGCTCGTCAGTTTATTGATTCTCCTTGCTATTGACGAGTCCAGTGCGCCCGGCTTCCTTTTCAGTTCCTTCTTCAATGCGGTGGCCGCACTCGACGAGCCCTCCGGCACCATGTTGTGCATATTGACCACTTCCCGGAAAAGGCGGTCCCGCTTCTCTTTGTCCGGCTCCTGTGCGACCAGCTTGTAGAAATCCGAGTGGAGAACGGAAAGAACGCTCGTGCCGGGATTCCTCCTCCCCTCGATATCGTGAGCGAGGAATCCGAACAGTGCAACCTCCCCCGGGTCGGCCCCGAAGTCCTCGGCGCGTGAGCTCTGGAACGTCGAAAGAGCTCGCGCGGTCTCCCGGGACTTTCCGCTGGCTATGACCCTCTCCACGGAATCGGCATAGCGCCCGCTATCGTCCGTCGTGCCGTTCTCGTTCATCTTGGTCAGGAAGTGGCGTCCCTGATCACTCGGGAGACCGCTCAGCTTTCGGTGCTCGACCCGTCCGCCGCCATCCCCCTCAAACCTGATGATATTTTGTTGGAAGGGCCGACCCAAACTCTCGGTCAGGGAATCGCTCACCTGCATCATGTGCTCGTTTTCGCCAATCGTGAGCTCGCCCTCGGTGTTCGTTTTGGCGGTACGCCCGGCCTTCACTTGACCGCGTATGTCCTGCTCGACGGCGCGAATAAATACCAGAACAGGCTCGGGGTCCAGGGAGACCCCGTTCAGCACCAGTTTCTGCGGGTTGATCCTGGCGATGTCGGCAAAAGATCCGGTGCCGCTCGAAGCCAGTTCGGTCAGGCGGTACCACACCCGTAGGCTGGCCAGCACCGCCTTGTGCACCCGGTGGCCGACGCCCCGGCCCAGCAAGCGCTGAAGCCTCGGCTTGATCCTGGCGACGATCAGGTCGAGGCGTTGCTGCTTCGCCTGGGGCGAGTTCTCGTGGGCGCGGCGTTGGGCGCGTTGCTGCTGGCGCTTTTGGTGCCAGGTGCGGAGGCGGTCGCGTTGCTTGCGGTAGGCGTCGCGGATCCTGTGGGCGCCGTTGGTGAGGGCGCGGCCCAGCTTGCTGTTGAGGACCTTGCGGCCGAGGGTGCGGGCGGCCGTCCGTACCCGGTTGAGGGCGGCCTTGACGGTCTGGCGGGAGGAGTTGAGGGCGCGGCCGACGGGGGAGGTGGGGCGGCGCGGGGTGGTGGGCTTGGGGCGGGTGGCGGTCGGGCGGTGCTGGGCGGGGCGCTCCGCGTGCTGCACGGTGTGCCGGGCGGGCCGGGCGGGACGGCCGGGGCCGGGTCGGCGCCGCAGGGACTGGGTGGCCCGGCGCAGGCTCGCGCGGGCCTTGTTGACGGCCCGGCCCGCCGCCTTGCGGGCACCGCGACCCGCCCTGGCCAGGCCCTTGAGGATCCGCTGGGCGATCCCCTTGAGCTTGGTGCCGACCGCCTTGCCGGCCCCTTTGAGCTTGCTGAGCAGGAAGTTGGAGATGAAGTCGAGCAGCGCGACCACGCCCGCCGCGACGGCGTCGGCGAAGAGGCAGGCGGCCGATCCGGATTTGACGGCCTTGAGGAAGGCGACGAACTTCCCGATCGCCGCGATGATCTTGCTGATGGTGTTCCAGGCCGCCATCAGCCCCTGGATGATCGTCATGATCGCACCGGCCGCCGGCACGATCATCGAGACCAGTTTCTCGACGACGATCGACACGATCATCCCGGGCAGCGCCGCGACGATCGCCTGCCAGGCCATCCGTCCGATCTGGGCCATCGAGATGCAGCCCTTGACCAGGACGTTGACGATCGTGGACGTCAGCCCGACGACCGACTCGACCTTCTCGTTGAACCAGGTCCGTACCGCGCTCTTGATCGCGCCCCACAGGTAGTGCTGGATGCCGTCGACCGCGGCGGTGCCGAGCTTCTTCAGCCAGCCGCCCGGGTCGGGGGCGATGTCGCCGATCAGGGCCGCGAACTCGCCGAAGACGGCGATCGCCTTCTGGACGAAGTCGATCGCGTCCATGACGGCCTTGCGGACCGCCTCGATGGCGGCCTTGAGTCCTGCCTCCAGCGCGTCCAGCAGTGCGTTCAGCCCGGCGGCGAGTGCGTCGAGGAGCTTGTTGACGGCGTTCTTGAGCCGGTCCGCCCACTCGTTGACCTTGGCGATGGCCTTGTCGCGCCATTCCTCGATCTTCTTGCGGAACTTGTCCCGCAGTTCGGGGAAGGCCGCCAGCAGGACGTCGCAGATCTTGATGAGCGCGTCCGCGAGCTTGTCGATCAGCTCGACGGCGAACTTCCGGGCCTGGTCGATCGCCCAGTTCGCGAACTTCCGGAAGCCGTCGATGATGTCGTTGATCAGGCCGCGGAAGAAGTCGAAGACCTTGGTGACGGCCTCGACCAGCGCGTCGAAGGCCGCCTTGACCTTGGACTTGACCCAGCCCCACCAGCCTTCGGACTCCTCCTTCTTGCGGTCCTTCTCCTTCTGGGCCTTCTCCTCGGCCTCCTTCCGCTTGTCCTGGATCTTCTGGTTGTCCTGCTGCTGACGGTCCTGGACGTCCTTGTCGGCCCCGGCGCGCTTCTTGTCGATCTGGCCGGTCTTGTCGGTGTGTTCGGCACCGGCGTCCTGGTCCGCGGTGGTGATCTTCCCGTCCTGCTCGGTGCGCCACTGCTCGCGTTCGGCCTTGACCTTCTCGGCGGCGTCGCCCCGTTCCCCGGCCTGGGCCTGGGCGTTGTCGGCGACCGCCTGGTCGACCTCGGCCTGGTTCTGCCGCCGGGCGTCGGCCTCGCCCTGCTTCTGCTTGGCCTGTTCGGAGCCCAGCCGGCCCTGGCCCTCGCCGACCGCGGCCTGGATCTGCGGGCCGCGTTCCTGCTGGGTGACGATGCCGATGCCCGGCTTGGTGTCGACGGCGCCGCCTGCCCTGGCACCCCCGCGCTTGCCGCCGCCGGGGACGGAGGCGGTGAGGGTCTCCTTCGGGACGTCCGGGTAGATCCGGTCCTCGCCCATCGGCTTGGCGGTGTCCTCCCGGCCGACGCCGAGGATCCTGCCGGAGCTCTCCTTGAGCTTCGCGGCCTGCCGGTCGGTGCGTGCCGGGTCGCTCTCCCCGGTCAGTTCGACCTTGGGGGCGGCGCCGACGGTGGTGTTCAGGGCCGGGTCGGTCGAGGGGACGCCGTCGACGGCGACCTGGGCCTGCTGCACCTCCTGCGCCGAGACCTGGTTGCCCGCGTCGTCGGCGACATTGGGCGGGGCGACCCGGTCGCCGGGGTTCCGGCCCTCGACCTTCTTCTGGTCGGCCGTCTGCTGCCCGCCGTCCGCGCCTTCCGGGCCGACCCGCTCCAGCCGCTCCGTCACGGCTTCGGCGGGCGGTGCGGCCTCGGGTGCGCCGGACTGGGTCTGCGGTGCGCCGGAGGGCCGCTGGGTGGTCGGCGGGGCGGCCTGCAGCCGGGCGTGCTGCTCGCCGACCGTACGGCCCACCGAGCCGTCAACGCCGTCCAGGGTGGTGGCCAGCTGATCGGGCGGCAGGCTCGCGGCGGTGGCCAGCGCGCTCTGCGGGTCCTGGCCGGAGACGTCGGGCGCGGCCGGTTTCTGCTGCTGCTCCTGCCCGCCCTGGGCGCCCCCGGCGGCGGCCGCGCCTCCGCCCCCGGCCGCACAGCCGCCGCCGGCGCCGCCGGTGCCGTCCTGCTCCGCCTCGGTGGTGGGCTGCTGGGGGCCCGCGCAGGCGCCGCCGCCCGCCTCCAGCGAGGCGTCGGGGGCGGCCTGGGCGGTGAGTCCGCCGGGCGCGTCGGCCTGCTCGGCGGCCGGGCCGGGGGCGGCGTCCAGGGCGGTGTCGGGGGTGGCACCGGGCGCTGCCCCGGGAGCGCTGTCGAGGACGGCGCCGTCCCCGCCGACCGGCCCGCTGCCGCCGACCGGCCCCGGCGCCACGGGGGCGGTACGGTCCGGGCCGCTCGGCTCGGGCGAGGCAGCCGCTTCGGGGGCCGCCTCGGGTGCGGGTTCGGCCTCGCGCGCCGCCTCGGCGGGGGCTTCGGGCTGCGGCGCCTCCGGCTGCGTGGGCTCGGCAGGGGCCGGCGCCGGGGCCGCGGCCGGGTTCGCGGTGGGTTCGGGGCCGATCTCCTGCTCGACCGGCTGCTCCGGCTGGAGGTCGCGGGCGCTCCGGTCCTCGGCCTCGGTGGCGGGGGTCGGCTCGGGGGCGGGCTGCGGTGCCGCCCCGGGCTCCGCCTGCTCGGGCGGAGCCGGGGCCGCCTCCGCGTCGTCCTCCGGCCGGCTGTCCCGCTCGGCCTGCACCTGCTCGGCCTTGGTCGCGGGCGGCTCGGGGAACGCGGGCGCCTCGGCCTGCGCGGGGGGCGTGCCGTCCGCCGACAGGGTGAGCTGATCGGCTGTAGGGACGGCCGACACGTCGAGGTCGGCGGAGGGCAGGAAGTCCCCGGGCTTGAGCTCGGGCCCGGGGACGGCCGACGACTGCCGGTCCTCGCTCGCGGCGGGCGCGTCGTGGACCTCGGATTCGGCGCCGGGCTCCATGCCCAACGGCCGTTCCTCGTCTGTGACTTCGCCGCGCTGGTGGTCGCCCTCCAGCAGCCCGTGCCGGGCCAGCGGGCTGTCCTCGGCCCGCGCGATCGCGTCCAGGCGCTCGGGCTTGACCGGCGCGGTCTGCGGCAGAAGCCCGGCGGCGGGCTCCTGCGGCTTCGTACCGGCCGAGGGCCGGGTGCCGATGCCCTGCTGCTCGGCCTCGGGCGAGCCGGGTACGGTGGCGGCGACCGGCTGGGCGGCGCCCTCCTCGGCCGGTACGGGCGCCTGTTCCGGGCCTGCCGCGGGTGCCTCCTCGACAGTCGACGGCTGCGCCTCCGTGGGGAGTTGGGCCTGACCGGTCTCCGGCTGTGCGGCGGGCTGTGCGGCCGGTTCGGTCTGAGCGGCCTCGCCCTCCGCGGGTGGCGCCTGCTGCCCGTCCTGCTGGTCCGGGCGTTCCTCGTCGCCGTCCTTGTCGTCCCTGCCCTCCTTGCCGCCGTGGCCCTTGCGGTGCTTCCGGTGCTTGCGGCGAGCCCTCGGGTCGGCCGACTGCCTTGCCTCGTCGTCGAGTTGTTGTTGCCGGTCCCGCTCCTCGCGGTCCTCCTGGTCGGTCCGGTCGCGGTCGTCGGTGGTCCGGTCGGCGGCATCGGTCACCGGCTCGGGGGTCTGGGCGGCGTCCACGTCGGCCGGGCGGTGCTCGGCGGCCTCGACCAGTTCCAGCACCCGGGTGTAGTCGGAGGAGGGCAGCAGGACTGCCAGCCGGTCCAGTACAGAGGACTGCAACTCGGGCGCGAATCTGGCGAGTTGGAGGCGCACCCGGCCGGAGGAGTCGGTCGGGTCGCCGCGCAGCGAGCGCAGGATGCCGGACGCCAGCCGGTCGACCAGGGTGGCCGGGTCGAGCCGTTCGGTGCGGAAGCGGTCGGCGTCGACGGTCGCGTAGCGGAGCCAGCCCGGTGTGGCGCTGGGCGTCGCCGTCGTCGGCCGGTCCCCGATCGCGCCCTGCTCCGCCTCGCGTTCGACGGCGTCCTGCGGCAGGCTCACCGCGCCCAGGTCGCGGCCGGCCCGCAGCGCGCCGAGCGGGTTCGGGGCCTGGATGGTGTGCAGCAGCTCGTGGGTGAGCAGCCGGCGGCCGTCCTCGGCGGCCGGCCGGTACTTGCCCTCGCGGAAGAAGAGGTCCGGGCCGACCGCGACGGCGTCCGCGCCGATCAGCTCCGTCAGCGCGGCGGAGTCCCGGTCGGTGTGCACCCGGACCCGGCTGAGGTCGTGGCCGAGCCGCGCCTCCAACTCCCGGCGCACGCCCGGGTCGAGCGGTTGGCCGGCGCCGGAGACGATCTCCTTCGGCTCGGGGGTGCGGGCCTTCGGGGCCCGGGTCTTGCGCCGGGCCTGGCCGCCCTGCTTGGCGTCCTGCGCGGAGTCCCGTGCGGGGGCCTTGAGTTGGGTCATGTCCGCCCCCGTTCCACGTGCCGCCCGGTACCCGAGCGCTGACCACCACCCGACAGCCCGGCGTGCACGGCGCGGGCGAGCGCCTCGCCGAGCCGCTGCGGTGAGGCGCCCGCCGGCAGCGGCGGCAGGCCGGAGAGCAGGTCCAGCGCGCGGTCGCCGCCCGCCGCGAGCGGTACGCCGCGCGTCTCGACCAGGCGGGCCAGCTCGCCGCGGAACGCCGTCGTCAGCCGCTCGTGGTCGATCCGGTCGAAGCCGTCGAGGACCAGCTCGCCGATCTCGACCTCGATCCGCCCGGCGCCCGCGTGCCCGGGGGCGCCCGGCCCGCCTCCGTCCCGCGCGTTCACACCCATCCGCCGACCTCCGAGGGTGACAGCGAGCGCTCCAGCTTCAGGTACTCGGTGCGCGCGGCGGCCAGCATGTGCCGCATCTGCACCGGGCAGCCCTCGTCGGCGGCCAGGAAGGCCGCGGACAGCGCGATGTTGCGGATCGAGCCGCCGGCCACGGTCAGTTGGGCGAGCCGCTCGGGGTCGAGGCCCTCGCTGGGGGTCCGCAGGGGGATGACCCGCCGCCAGATCTCGGCGCGTTCCGGCACCCCGGGGAACGGGAAGTCGACCACGAACCTGATCCGCCGCATGAACGCCGGGTCCAGCGCCTTCTTCATGTTGGTGGTGAGCACGGCCAGGCCCCGGTAGGCCTCCATGCGCATCAGCAGGTAGCTGACCTCCAGGTTGGCGTAGCGGTCGTGGCTGTCCTTGATCTCGCTGCGCTTGCCGAACAGCGCGTCGGCCTCGTCGAACAGCAGCAGCGCGCCGCCGCGTTCGGCGGCGTCGAAGACCCGCCGGAGGTTCTTCTCGGTCTCGCCGATGTACTTGCTGACGACCTGGGAGAGGTCGATGACGAACAGGTCCACCCCGAGCCGCCCGGCGACGACCTCGGCCGCCAGCGTCTTTCCGGTGCCCGATCCGCCGGCGAACAGCGCGGTCACCCCCAGGCCGCGCCGCAGCACCGCTTCGAAGCCCCACTCCTGGTAGACCGTGCCGCGCCGGCGGACGTGGGCGACGATCTCGCGCAGCGTCGCGCGCTGGCGCTCCTCCAGGACCAGGTCCTCCCAGTCGGCGCGCGGCTCGACCCGCCGGCCCAGCTCGTCCAGGGACATCCGGGCCTCCACCAGCCCGGCGTGCCAGGCCAGTTCGCCGACGTCCTGGTCCTTCTCGGCCGCCCGCCGGGCCGTTGCGGCGGCCGACCGGATCACATGGCCGGGCAGGGAGAACTGCGCGGCCAGCGCTCGGAGTTCGTCCTCGGCGATGCCCGGCGCGCCGTCCAGCGCCTCGGTCCAGATGCCCAGCTGCTCCTCGGGGCCGAGCGTGGGCACCGTCAGCCGGGCGCGGTCGGAGGCCCCGGCCGGCCGCGGCTCGTCGCCGGACACCACCAGCGGCACCGCCAGGCTGGCGAGGAAGGCCTCCGCGCCGTTCGGGGACCGCGGCTGCTCCCGGATCGGCTCCCCGTCCTCGACCAGCAGCGCGGCCGGGATCAGGATCGCCTCCCGCTGCCACAGCCGGGCGAGCTGCTCGCGCTCGGCGGGCTCGGTGGGCAGGTCTTCGCGGTGCGCGACGTAGAGGCCGAGACCGGAGCGGTGGGCGGCCGCCGAGGCGATCTCCCAGCGGGTGCGGCGGTCGGCGCCGCTCAGCTCGGCGTGCGGCGGGCCGGTCAGCCCGGCCGCGGACCACCCCTGGGCCAGCTCGGCCGCGCACCGCTCGTGGGGTTCGGGCAGTTCGCCGGGCGGTCCGACCCGGGTGAGCAGGCCGTGCAGCCGTACGTCCAGGTAGGGCACGCCGACCAGGAAGTGCAGCACCCGCTCGTCGATCCGCAGCCGGGAGGCGGTGAGCGCCGTCTCGTCGTCCAGCTCGACCAGCCGGAAGCGGCGCAGCGGGCCCACCGGGGTGAGCGCGCTCCAGTGCGGCCGGTCCAGGGCGGCGAGGGCGAGCGAGAAGGTCGGGTACCCGCGCCCGGGGTCGCCGCCGGCCGCGGCGCACCGGGCGGCGGCGGTGGGGTCGATCTCGGGGGCGGCGGCCAGTACGAGGACGTCCCGCTCGAAGGGGGTGAGCCCGAAGGAGGCGGCGAGCGCGTCCAGGGCGGTGGCGGGCTGCCGACGCCCGGTGCGGCGGGTGCCGGGGGCGGGCGGCTCGGCGGTACGGGTCGTCTCCGGGGTCGACGGCGGGGCCGGCTCGGCGGTACGGCCGGCCGCGTGCGCGTCGACCCGCGCGAGCACGGCGGCGATCGCGGCCGACAGCGACTGCCGGTGCGACTCGTCCGCCAGGCCTTCGCGGTCCTGCCTGCGGCGCGTTGCCATCTCTCCCCCCGTCCCGTCCGTTGTGTCGGTGCGTCCTGTGGTCAGTGCGTCAGGTCCACCACGGGGCCGGTGAAGGCCCCGTCGCCGGACACCGTCAACTCGCTCGGCACGCCGTCCACTTGGACCCGGGCCAGGTACACCGTCGGCCGGACGCCGGTGACCGGCACCCGGACCGCGTACGGGTCGCTGCGCGGCTGCGACGGCACGGGCGCGCGGAACTGGTAGCTCGCCCCGGCGCGCCCGGTCGGCGGGCTCACCTCGTCCAGCAGCAGCAGGACCTGCTGGTCGTCCCGGAGCGGGAGGTCCAGCCGGACGTCCACCTGGGCCGAGACCCCGGCCGGTCCGTCGGTACGGTCCGCCGTACCGATCGGCGCGGCGATCCGCGGCTGCCGGGCGAAGGTCTGCGCGTTGGACTCCACGGCGAGGTGCTCCGCGGCGGGCCGGCCGTCCAGCGCCAGGCCGTGCAGCACCTGCAGCTGGTACACGCCGGGCGGCAGGTCCGCCGGGACGGCGACCACCAGCCGGTCGTCCCGCACACCGCCCGGGGCGACCGGCACCCGGCGCCCGCCCAGCCGGGCCACGACCAGCTCCGCGCGCAGACCGGAGCCGACCACCACCAGCTCCCGGTCCCTGGTCACCGGCCCCTCCTCGGGCGCGCCGGTGGACCCGGCCGGGCGGGACAGCACCCGCTCGACGACCGGCCCGCGGGACGGCACGGCCCGTACGGTGCGGCGCAGCACCGGCTTGCCCGCCACCGGATCGACCTTGCCCTCCACGAACACGGCGGTGGCCTGGTAGGTCACGGACAGCGCGTAGGGGGTCTGGAGCAGCGTGCTCCACAGCTTGGACATCTCGTCGACGTCCATCGTGGTGGGGGTGAAGCGCACCCGCTGCGGCGAGGCGGCCAGGTCCGTCCCCACGAGGTACGGCTGGGCGGCCGCCTCCTCGATCAACTGCCGGGAGAGCGCGGGCTGTTCGGTCAGCGTCCGGACCACGCAGCCGAGCAGCCGCTGGCCCACCAGCTGGGCCTCCTCGCCGTAGCAGCTGATCAGGTAGTGCAGGTCGAGGGCGGCGGCCGGCCGGGTCAGCACGGTGCCGTCCGTCGCGCGGGTGGGCGCGTCGTGGTTGCGCAGCGAGGCGTTGGGCGTGACCTGGTAGAGGAACACGGTGATGGTCGGGTCGGCCGGCGGCTCGGTCGGCGGCTTGCGGGTGCCGACCTCGACCGCGAACGGGATGTCGGGCGAGAGCGCGCGGGAGACGAGCAGCCGCAGCGCCTCGGTCACGGTGGCGATCGCGAGGTGGTTGCTCATGCGCCCTCCCCGTTTCGCTCGGCGGTGGCATCTGCCCGTGCGCGACGTGTGACGGCCCGCAGGCCCACTCGCCTGGTCATGGCCGCTCCCGGTCGAGGTACGCGCCCAGGTCGAGCGCGGGGGAGGGGCGGGCGGCCGCCGCCCGGCGCGGACCGGCCGGGGCGCGCTCCGCGGCCCTGACCTCCACCCGCCCGATCTGGACCCGGACCACCCGCTCGGCCGGCCGCTGCCGGCCACGCGCCGCCTGAGCGGCGGCCCGAGCGCCCGCGGCGGCCGGGCGCCGGACGGCGGGCGCGACGCCGAGCCGTCCCGTGGCCGGTGGCGGGGTCGCCGCCTGTTCCGGGCCCGGCGGCCGGACGGGTGCGGTGACCGCCGGTACGGCCGCCGGGCGGGCGGCCGCACCCTCCGCCCCGGGCCCGGCGGGTGCGGCCGGCGCGACGCGAGCGGGCGCGAGCGGGGGCGTGACCAGCAGCGGCGTGCGCGGCAGCGGGAGCGCGGCCGGAGGAGTCGGCGGCGCCTCGCGGAGCGCCGGCCGGAGCGGCCCCGCGGACGGCAGCGGACGCGGTGCCGCCGACGGCCGGGGGAGTGGCGCGGGCCCGGGCTGTCCGACCTCCCGGCCCGACGCGGCGGCCTCCCCGACGGGCGGCGGCGCCGCCCCGAGCGTCTCGATCCGTTCGAACGGCCCCGGCAGGCGCGGCCGGACGCGGACGGTGTCCCCGCCGGGGCCGCCCTTCGCGACCAGGCGGTCGAAGTAGTCAGGCATCTGCGCACAGCTCCAGGTAGTAGCGGCGCCGCAGCGGGCTGAGCGCCAGGACCTCCGGCTCGCTCCAGCCGTAGGCGGTGGCCAGCAGGTGGACGTCGAGCAGGGTCGCGCGGGCCCAGGCGTCCAGCTCCTCCCAGAGGTAGGAGGCGATGTCCAGTTCGGCGAGGGCCTGCCGGCCGCACTCGGGGCAGCCGAGGTTCAGCCGGACGTCCGCGCAGGGGTCGGCCGCGGCGGCGGCCTCGGCCACCTGCCGCTGGACCGGCTCGGGGAGCCGCCGGGCGGGCACCGGCTCCCCGTCGTGCTCGACGCTCAGGACGCACCGCTCCAGCAGGACGGTCCTGGCCTCGCCCGCGGGGGCCTGTTCGGCGGCGGCCAGGTCGCCGGTGGTGGGCAGCCGGAAGCCGACCCGCCAGCCGTCCGACTCCACCCGCAGCGGCCCGGCGGCCGGTCGACCGGCACCGACCACCTGTCCGGCGTCGAAGTCGAACTCCATCTCCTCGGCGCACCCCGGGCAGCCCACCCGTACGGTGAGCTGTTCGCCGAACAACTCGCCGCGCAGGCCGAACAGTTCGGCGTCCCGCTCGCCGACCGGTACGGCCAGCAGCTCCTCCGGCCCGGCGGCGGGCCGGGCGACGGCGTGCAGCAGCAGGGCCCGCCCGCTGCGGCCGGCCGCCACCCCGGCCTCCCAGGTGGCCAACAGGGCCGCCTCCCCCGCGAGTTCCATCGCGCTCAGGCCCCTCAGGCCGGCTGCTGGAACGAGGGCTCTTCCGGCTCGGGCGTCTCCTCGTCCCGTTCCCAGCCCTCGACCTCCAGCTTGAGGCTCTGGATGGCCACCGCGTTGGCGTTGGCGTCCAGTTCGCCCAGCACCTGGTACTCGCTCGGCCAGGCCCGGTACAGCTTGTGGGCGACCGCCACCTGGCCGGCCTCGTTGAGCACCTGGATCACCAGGTCCTTGCGGAAGTCCCGGAGCGAGACCTCCGCCCCGCGGCCCGCGCCGACCATCCAGACCTTGTTGGCCCAGCGGTCGAACTCCGGGTCGTGGGTGACCCCGCGCTCCAGGGTGACCGCCTCGAAGTCGGTGCGGCCCGGTGACTTGCGCGGCGCGCTCGGATCGCCCCCGCTGCGGTGCTTCACCACCTCGGTGGTGCGCTTGAGCGGGCTGATCTTGCTGATTCCGGCGACGACCCGTCCGTCCCAGACGACCAGGAACTTGAAGTTCTTGTACGGATCGAACCGGTGCGGATTGACGGTGAACTCGACCATGGAGATCCTAAACCTCGAACTGTCCGGCGAGTTGCTCGATTTTGACGATCACGAATTCCGCGGGCTTGAGCGGCGCGAACCCGACCACGACGTTCACCACGCCGCGGTTGACGTCGTCCTGGGTGGTGGTGTCCCGGTCGCACTTGACGAAGTAGGCCGAGCGCGCGGACGTGCCCTGGAACGCGCCCTGCTGGAACAGCGAGTGCAGGAACGTGCCCACGTTCAGCCGGATCTGCGCCCACAGCCGCTCGTCGTTGGGCTCGAACACGACCCACTTCGTGCCGCGGTAGAGGCTCTCCTCCAGCATCAGCGCGAGGCGCCGCACCGGCACGTACTTCCACTGCGAGCCGAGCACGTCGGCGCCGGCCAGGGTCCTGGCCCCCCACACCACGGGGCCCACCACGGGGAACGTCCGCAGGCAGTTCACCGCGAGCGGGTTCAGCAGGCCGTTCTCCCGGTCCGTCATCGGGACGGTCAGGGCGCGCACCCCGGGCAGGCCGGCCTCCGTGCCCGCCGGGGCCTTCCACACGCCCCGCTGGCCGTCGGTGCGCGCGATCACCCCGGCGACGGTGCCGGACGGCGGGAAGGCGCGCAGCCGCCCGGTGAGCGGGTCGACCAGCTCCAGGTGCGGGAAGTACAGCGCCGCGTGGTCGCCGCGCACCGAGTCGAAGGCGGACAGGCCGGCCCGGGCGGCGTCCAGCGTCGTCCACGCCTGCGGCGAGTCGACGATCAGGAACATCCGCTTCTCCACGCAGAGCGCCTGGGCGGCCGAGACCACCGTGACGGCGTCGTCCACGTCGGCGTAGCCGGCCAGTTCGGGCAGCACCAGCAGGTTGACGTCCTGCACGTCGCGCAGCGCCTGGATGCCGGTCTTGCCCGCCTCGCTGCCGATCAGGTCGGTCAGCCCGGGGGCCCCGCCGTCCTGGCCGCCGGCGAGCGCGAAGACCGGCGGGCTGACCGAGCCCTCCAGGCCGAGGTTGTTGGCCGCCTCGCCGAGGAAACGGACCACGTCGGCCGGGTCGGTGGAGCCGGCGACGGCCTGGAGCTGCCGGCCGAACGCCGTCACCCGGGTGCCCGCGAAGACGCGTTTGCCCGGGGCGTCGGGCAGTGCGCGGAGCTTGCGTTCGAGCAGCAGGGCGAGCTCGGTGACGGTGGTCGGCGCGGCGCCGTCCACGGCCGGGTCGTAGATCCTGACCGTCCGCGTGACGTCGCCGATCTTGACCTGCACTTCGTGGGTGAGGTCGGGCAGGGCGGCCGCGAACGGCTTGGACACGGTGCCCACCGGGTCCGGCCGGCTCGCCGCCCGGACCTTCACCCGGACCACCGCCGAGCCGCTGTTCACCACCGTCTCGGCGAACCGCGGGCTGCCGTCCTGGACCGACAGGTCCGCGAAGGACTCCCGGACCGCGCCCGAGGTGTCGAACACCTGGAGGTTGAACGTGTCGCCGGGCGTGGGCGTCCGGTAGTCCACGGCGACCCGCAGCGTCCCGCCCCAGAGCCCCGGCTCGACGGCCGTGACGTCCAGGACCGGGGTCGCGGTGGAGGTCTGCGTCGAGGTGAGCGTGGCGGCCGCGGCGGCGCCGGTGCCGGCCGCCGCGACCCGGACGACGACCGCGACCGAGCCCCCGTTCAGGAAGAACTGCTGGACGGCGTAGCTGACCGGGCTCTGCGCCGCGAGCCCGCCGAAACGGCGTTCGAAGTCCGCGAAGCTGGTGATGGTGACCGGCTGGTCGAGCGGGCCGCGCCGGGTGGCCCCGACGAAGGCGGTCACCGAGGTGCTCACCGCGGTGATGGTACGGACGCTGCTGGGAAGTTCTTCGATGTAGACGCCGGGGTAGGTCGGTATCGTCGGCAAATTCCCCCTCCGTTCACTTCGTGCATCAAGGGACCGATGGTGCCCGATGCAGTGGTGGCAGGCTCAGTTTCATAATCGGGTGACTATTCGTCAAGACCTGAACTGAGAAACTTAATTGTATTACTGCGCCTATTTCGTGGGGTTGCGGAGCAGGGAATTCCGCAACCCCGGGTCGGTCTCCCGTCCGGCCGGTCAGCCGCCTTCGGGCAGGTTCCGGTAGTCGGGGCGGGTGGTCGTCGGCGGCGTGGGCGGCTCGGTCGCCGTCGGTGCGGCTGGTGTGGTGGCCGCCGTGGTCGGCGTGGCCGCTACCGGCTTGGCGGCCGCCGGCGGGGTGGCCGCCGGCGGCTGGTAGGACGGCGGCCTGGCGGCCCCCAGGAACCAGCCCCAGGCCGCGCCGAACCGGTGCTCCAGGAAGCGGAACACCGCGTAGTAGGCCGTACCGAAGCCGGTGACCAGGGCGGAGGTGACGGAGGCGTTGTCCAGGTGGAGGCCGAGCCGCGCCGCCTGCACCGCCAGGAACGCCACGATGTAGGGCACACAGGTGCGCCACAGGGACAGGGCGATTTGGTACATCGATCCTCCTCGGACGACGTCGGCCGGTGACTGCGGAACAGCCGGCGACCGCGGATCGGCCGGTGGCCGTGGATCAGCCAGTGACTGTGGATCAGCCGGTGGCCGTCGATCAGCCGGTGACCGTGAAGCCGTGCGCCTGGCCGAGCCGCGTCAGCGAGTCGATGCCGGGGATGCCGTCCGCCTGCTGCCCGCTGTACCCGTACCGGCGCTGCAGGGCGGCGTAGGCGTCGATGGTGCTGGTGCCGAACGAGCCGTCGACCCACTGCCCGTCGAGCAGCCCCTCGGCGCGGAGCGCCTGCTCCACCGTGTACACGTCGTCCGGGTACGTGGTGGCGCCCTGGGCCGCGTCCGGGTCCTGGCGGGCGGCCGCGACCACCCGGGACTTCGACACCTCGGCCAGCGGGACCGCCCCGCCCAGCAGCCGGCGCAGCGAGGCCTCGCCGGGCACGCCGTCCGCGTCCCCGCCCGAGTACCCCAGACTGCGCTGGTAGTCGGCGTAGTTGAGGGTGTCGGCGTCGGTCCAGTCCGGGCCGGGGCCCTGGGTGTAGTGCGAGCCGAAGTTCGCCGCCACCAGCGCCTCGCCGACGATGGTGACCTGCGGACCGTGCGCGCCGTAGCCGTACGGCAGGCCGCCGACGCTGCTCTGGTAGCGGGCCGGCGTCGGGTCGGGCTGCGGCGCGGGCTCGGACGGCGGGGTGACCACCGTCCCGGACGGGCGCGGCGCACCGGACCGCACCCAGGCGTACAGCGCCGGGCCGGGGCAGTCGGTCGAGTAGCCGTCCTGGTGCCCCTTGATCTCCGGGCCCGCCGGGCCCTGCTGCTCGCAGTACTCGATCGCGTCCCGCAGCCCGTTGAGCTGCTCCGGGGTCGGCTCCGTCGACCCGGAGGAGCCGACCAGCCCGCACACCGCGTAGTGGGCCTCGTTGAGCGGGACGTCGCCGTTGGCGCTGTTGCGCCGGTTCAGGCCGCGGCCCTCGTACACGAAGCCGTGCTCGCAGACCACGAAGCTGTAGCCGATGTCCGACCAGCCGTCGTCGTTCATGTGCGAGGCCTGGAGGCGCCGCACGTAGGCCGGGCAGGTGTCGTGGGTGTCGAAGGCGTACCGGGTGCCCAGGTAGTGCACCTTCACCCCGGCGCGCGCACCGGCGTACGGGATCGAACCGTTGGGCTCGCGCCATGCCCGCGCGCCCCACTGGTCCCGGCTCACCAGCTGCAGCCCCGGCCAGTCGGGCACCGAGGGCGTGGGATTCGGCGTCGGCGTCGGCGCGGGTGTGTCGGGGGCCGGGGCCTGGCCGCTGCCGGCCCACGCCCTCAACTCGTCCAGCGAGCCGTTGAAGACGTCCGCGTCGAGCGGGTCGTCGCTGTACTGGTGGAAGCGCCAGGAGGCCTGGACGCGCGGCGAACCCGGGGACACGTAGTCCGCGATCCACAGGAAGTCGCCCGCGTTGTCGTCCGTCCGGAACCAGTAGTCCCGGTTGGTGTAGAGGCCGACCAGGTGGTCCGGGTAGCGCTGTTTGACCGCCGCCAGCCACTGGTTCTTCGCCGCGGTCGCGTCGCCGTCGGCGACGGACTGCCCGTACGGCTCGAAGTCCAGCACCAGCAGCTCGCCCGCGGGCACCTGCCCGACGACCCGGCAGAAGTGCTCGATCTCGCCGTCGACCGGGTTCTCCGCGTGCAGGAAGTGGTAGTGCCCGACCACCAGTCCCCGCCCCCGGGCGTCCGCCAGCTTGTCGGTGTACCCCGACTGGCCGGTGCGGCCGCCCTCGGTGGCCTTGATGAAGACGAACTCCGCGTCCCCCGGAATGCCCGACTGGAAGTCGGAGACGTCATAACCCTTCGCGTATGCCATCAGGAAGCTCCCCCTTCGCGCCGATGGCAGCTACGGCCGACCCGCCCGGGCCCGAGCCCGGGACGCGACGCCGACCGGAGCGTCATGCCCACCTCACCGTACCCCCCGGTATGCGTCAACTCCCTTGAAATACAAGGGATCTACGCACTTTCGCCGCATCCGGGAGTGGGCCGTTCCGGGCAATATGCCACTGGCACTGGAGGGTCGTACGCCCTGTCCTGCCCCGGTGTGCCGCCGAGGCCGCCGGGGCCGCCGGATCCGTCGGCCGGCTCCGATCGGGGTGCGCGGGGAGGGTGCGCGAGGAGTGCGCGCGCCCTCCTGAGGTCGTACAGGAATCAATGATTCCGGAAATGCTCGATCGCTCACCAAGCACCGGTCACCCCTTGTTGTGACCTTTACCACAGCTTGATGCGGCGGGGCGGATTCCCCTATCGGATTCCCGTGGCCGGATCGTTCCATGATGGCCTGATGTGACATGACCATTCGTCAAACATTGAAATCGAATGGCAATGTGGGCGCCGTCGTACCGACCCTTCTGCACCAGGTGTACTGATCGTGTACACGACGAAGAATGGCTGAACTGTGCGCATGACCCGTTCGGATCGCAACGACGCGACCACGCGGCCCCGCCTCGCCGGCGAAAAGCTCACCCTGGAGGAGTTCTCCGAGCTCGCCGGCCAGGTCGGGGGCTATCCCTATGTGAAAGTCGTACTCGACCGCGACGAGTCGGTGCTCCACTTCATCGACAGCGCCGACGGCACCCTCCACGTCCGCTACATCGCGTGCGAGATCCTCGGCATGTCGATCGACGAACTGGCGCGCGGACTCGATTCGTTCAATGACGACGTGTACCGGAATCCCGACCGTCGCTTCTATCTCGGCACCCTCGCCCGCCACACCCGCCGCGCCGCGGAAAACGGCGAGGCCGACACCTTCCTGTCCCTGGAAACCGTCGACGTCGACACCATGTCCCAGGACATGCTCCGGTTCTTCTACCACCGGGTGCGCGAGCACATCGACCCCTTGCTGCCGCTCGTCCTCAAGCCGGCCGGCCACGAGCAGGAGGGCTATCTCGCCCGCATACCGGAGACCGAGATACCGCGCGTCCTGTCCCACGAGCTCTACTCCGCGGCCTCCTACGTACCGCTGAACGCCGGGACCGCCCACGGTCGGCTGCGCGTGTTCGGCTCGGAGGAGGAGTACCGGGCCGACCCCGAGCCGCTGGAGTGGCACGACATCGTGGTGATGCCCCGGGTGCCCGAGGACATCCCCCGGGTCTCCGGCATCATCCACACCGAGCACACCACACCGCTCTCCCACATCAACGTGATGGCCGCCGGATGGCGCATCCCCAACGCCGTCGGCGTCGAAGCCGTCGAGCGCATCGACCGCGCCGGGCTGCACGACCGATGTTGGGTGCACTACCGCGTCGAAGCCGACGGCGGAGAGCTCCTCCTCGAAGCCGCCCGGCCCGGCGACCGCGAGGAAGCCCCGCCGACCCCGCCGGCCGACCGCGTCGCCGTGGACCTGCCCGACCTCACGCCCACGCCGGTCACCCCGCTGTCCGCACTGCGCGAAGGGGACCACGTCCGGTTCGGCACCAAGGCCGCCAACCTCGGCGAACTCACCCACCTGCTCCAGCACGGCTCACCGCGCTGGCTCGGCTTCTACAGCGTGCCCCGGCCGCCCCGGGACAACCTGCTGCGCTACCTCGCCCGGCAACTCGGCCTCCCGGAGGACGCGGACACGGCCGAACTGGACGCCGCCGCGCAGCTCCTGGTGAAGGAGTACGCCCACGTGCCGCGCGGCATCGTGCTGCCGTTCTCCCTCCAGCAGCGCTTCCTCGACTCCTCGGCGGAGCTCCGCACCGCCGTCGACCGGCTGGACTCCGCCCTCCGGGACGGGACTTCGCTCCACGAGGGGAGGCGGATCGAGGAACGCATCGAGGAGCGCATCGAGGCCCTCTGCCTCGAAGCCCAGCGGCTGATCCGCGACACCCCGCTGCCCGACCCGATCCGCACCGAGATCGACCGGGCGATCGACCGGCACCTGTACGGCGCCCGCGTCCAGGTCGTCCGCAGCTCCTCCAACGCCGAGGACCTGGCCGGCTTCTCCGCCGCCGGACTCTACGAATCGGTGGCCGACGCCAGCGGCACGGACGCCGTCCTCGACGCGGTCCGCGAGGTCTGGGCCTCGCTGTTCTCACCCCGCGCGGTCCTGCTGCGCCGCCAGGCGGGCATCCCCCTGGACCACTGCCGGATGGCCGTGATCGTCCAGGAACAGGTCGGAGCCACCGTCGGCGGCGTCCTGGTCACCTGCAACCCGCTGAGCCCGCAGGACTTCCGCAACGTCTACCTCAACATCTCGCCGCGCTCCGTGACCGACGTGGTCTCCGGCCGGGGCGCCCCGCTCCAGTACCTGTGCAACACCATGGAAGGCGGCAGCCGCACCGTCTCGCTCGGCACCGCCGGCACCGACCTGGACGCCGGGACCAAGGACCTCGTACGCCGACTGGCCCTGATCAGCAGGCTGTTGCAGTCGCACTTCTCGCCCGACGAGACGTACGCAACCCCGGTCGACATCGAGTGGGCGATCGAGGGCGACCAGATCAGCCTGCTGCAGCTGCGCCCCTTCCGCACCGCCGGCTGACGCGGCCGGCCGACACCGTCGGCTGATGTCGCCGGAACACCGCACGGGCCCGCGCACGAGCGCGCCCGTGTGCCCCTCCGCGCCCTTTCCCGCGGCCGCCCACGAGTGAACTTCCCTCAGGAGCAAGTACGTTGAACCGGATTCTGTACGTCTACGTCAAGGGCGGCGCCCCGCTGGAGTACGCCTTCCCGCGCATCGCCGCCTGCGGGGAGCTGCACGTCCTCGCACTGGCGCCGCTGCCCGCGTCCGGCGAGGACGTGTGGCGGCCCAGCTGCACCAGCATCGAGCTGGTGCCCGAGGCGCCGCGCGGGGACGACCTGGTCGAGCTGATCGTCGAGTACGCGAAGGCCATCGGAGCCGACGCGGTGCTGACCCTCTCCGAGTTCGCGGTCCTCGCCGTCGCCCAGGCCGCGATCCGCCTCAACCTGGCCGGCCCCGGCGAGGGGATCGTCCGCGCCAGGGACAAGCGGCTGATGCGCGAGGCCTGGGCCGCCGCCGGGGTCCCGATACCCGCGTTCCGCCGGGTCGACAGCCTCGCCGACCTGGACACCGCGCTGGCCGAGTTCACGCCCCCGCTGCTGCTCAAGCCGGCCTGGGGCGCCGGCTCGGTCGCCCAGATCGTGCTGGACAAGCCCGAGGACGCCGCCCCGGCGTGGGCCGAGATCGAGCGCGGACTCCAGGCCGGCAGCCGGGTCGGCATGAACGAGCTCTACGCCGCCGACACCGACCACGACCGCCTCGTCGAGGAGATCGCCCAGGGCTCCACCGAAGGCTGGTACGAGGAGCCCGGCTACGGCGACTACGTCAGCGTGGAGGGGATCGTCGCGGACGGCGTCTACCGCCCCCTGGCCATCACCGCCAAGCTGCCGACCGTACCGTCCTTCGTCGAGGTCGCCAGCACCTCGCCCTCCGTCATGACGGTGCCGGTCCAGCGCCGGATCGAGGAGGTCTCCCGACAGGCCGTCGACGCGCTCGGGCTGGAGAACTGCGGCACCCACACCGAGCTGAAGCTGATGAAGGACGGCGAACTGGTCGTCATCGAGACCGCGGCCAGGTTCGGCGGCCTGCTCACCACCAGGCAGGTCCACGAGGTCTTCGGACTCGACCCGATCGGCATGCTGGTCCGCCAACTGCTCGGCGAGCGCGTCGACTACCCCGAGGCCATGCCCACCACCGGTACCCGGGCCGCCGCGTCACTGGCCGTCGTCCCGGCCGACGCCTCGGGCGTGCCCTGGCAGAGCACCCCGCTCTGGAACCCGCAGGCCGTCGAATGGCAGAGCCTGCTCTCCCCGGGCAGCACCATCGAAGCCGTCCCCGCCTTCGCGATGCCCGCCGGCCGGCCCGTCCCCGCCTTCGACCCGTCCGCCGGCTCGCGCAACTGGCTCGGGGTCTACCTGCTCAGCGCCGTCGACGCCGCCACCCTGCAGCGCGACTGCAACGCCGTGCTGAACGGCATGGAAGCCGCCCTGCACCGGGCCGCCTCCTGACCCCCTTTCCTCCTCCCTCTTTCTCTTTCTCTTTCTCCCCGAGGTTCCATCATGCGTGTACTGTTCGCCGGCGCACCCGGCCTGGGCCACCTCTTCCCGCTGGTCCCACTGGCCAGGGCGATGCGCGAGCTCGGCCACGAGGTCGCGGTGGCCTCGATGGACGGCGGCGAAGGGGTCGCCGCGTCCGGGCTGCCGTACCTGCCCATCGCGCCCGGGGTCGACTGGCGCAAGGAGATCAGGGAGGCCGGCCGCACCCGGCGGCCCGACCTGATGCGGCGGGTGGTCGAGAGCAACTCGGCCGACCGCGAGGCCTTCGTCCCGCTGGCCGCCCACGTCAACAGCCGGGTCGCCGACGAGACGGTCGAACTCGCCGCGCAGTGGCGGCCGGACCTGGTGGTGTACGAGTACCAGTTCCCGGTGGCCCTGCTCGCGGCGACCCGCCTCGGCGTGCCCGCCGTCCAGCACGACCTCGGATTCGCCCGCACCCCGAAGCTGCGCGCGCTGATGCTCGCCGAAATGGCGGACACCTTCGCCCGGCACGGAATCGACCGGCTGCCCGACCCGGCGGACACCATCGACCTCGCGCCGCCCAGCATGGCCGGCGACGAGCGGTACGGCACCTCGATGCGGCCCGTCGCCTACAACGGCGAAGGCGAACTCCCCGCCCGGCTGGCCGCACCCGCCGACCGCCCGCGCATCGCGGTGACGCTGGGCACCGTCCCGCCCAAGACCGACGGCCTCACCAGGATCGAGCGCGTCATCGCGGCAGCCGCCGACATCGACGCCGAGTTCATCCTCGCCACCGGCGACCTCGACCTCGGTACGCTCGGCAGCCTGCCGGACAACGTCCGCCCGTACGGCTGGGTCCCCTGGCAGGCCCTGCTGTCGACCTGCGCCGCCGCCATCCACCACGGCGGCAGCAGCACCGCCCTCGGCGCACTCGACGCGGGCATCCCCCAGCTGGTCCTGCCCGACGGCTCCGACCGCTTCATCACCGCGGCCGCCGTCCACCAGCGCGGAGCCGGCCTCAGCGCGACCGCCGAGGAGATCACCCCGGCCCTGCTCCACCGCCTCCTCACCGACGACACCCTGACGCGCGCCGCCCGCGAGGTCAGCACCGAAATCGCGGCGATGCCCAGCCCGACCACAGTGGCGAAGCACCTCACCACCCTCGCCCACCCCACCCCCTGAGCGACCCCACCCGGCAACTCCCGAGAGCCTGCCCCGAGATCCCCACACCAGTTGGCCGCCGTGCGACAGGGGCCCACTCGGTCAGCACCGAGACGCCACAATGAGAGCCCCCGGCACGCGCCGGGGGGCTCCCTTCTGCGCGGGCCTACCATGCAGGGGAGCAACCCCCGCGAGCGCGGGGCCGACCTGCTGTACGGCGCCGCGGACTGGGAACTGGGGGAGCAACCCCCGCGAGCGCGGGGCCGACGAAGTTGCCGAACTCGCCCATCCGCCTGCTCAGGAGCAACCCCCGTGAGCGCGGGGCCGACGGCGGCGGCGACACCGGCGCGTGCGCGTATCTGGAGCAACCCCCGCGAGCGCGGGGCCGACGCGCTGGCCAAGCTGGCGCCGAACGCGAGGGCGGAGCAACCCCCGCGAGCGCGGGGCCGATACCGCCAAGGCTGACGGCTGGCGAACCGTGTGGGAGCAATCCCCGCGAGCGCGAGGCCGATTCAACACGTTTTCAACATCCCCGTACACATGGGGAGCAATCCCCGCGAGCGCGGGGCCGACTTCCGGCTGGCCGACGACTACGACCTTGGCGCGGAGCAATCCCCGCGAGCGCGGGGCCGACCCGCTCGTGATCTGGACTTCGGCCAGGTACTCGGAGCAATCCCCGCGAGCGCGGGGCCGACGCACTCACGGCGCTCTTCGTCGGCGCGCTGCTAGAGCAATCCCCGCGAGCGCGGGGCCGACAGACCGGACCGGAGCCGCTGTTCCAGGCGCTGGGAGCAATCCCCGCGAGCGCGGGGCCGACACGCACGGTCACGCGGCCCCGATGTCGCGCACCGAGCAATCCCCGCGAGCGCGGGGCCGACTGGCTCACTGTGGAGTTGTGAAGTAGCGGGCAGGAGCAATCCCCGCGAGCGCGGGGCCGACACTTCCTGACCTGCGGTGATCTGCGTCAACTGGCGCCGGTTGATTCAGTTCGATTCGGTTGGCTTCCCATAGCAGACCTCACGCGCCGATCGTTGTCTCTTCGTGAATCCAGGGTGGATTGTCAGTGCCCCGACCTACGCTCCGAAGCGTACTCGGACATGGAGGTCGAGGCGATGGTCGGTGACCGCTGGCAGTGGTACCCGCCTGAGGTAGAGGGATGGTTGGGTGCCCTGTGGGGCAAGTCTGCCGGGCGGGCCGGAGGGACGGTCAACCTCCTGCTGTCGCACATGCTGGACACGGCGGCGGTGGCGGAGATCGTCTGGGACCGATACCTGCCGCCGGTGACGCGGCGGCGTCTGGACGCTGTCGCGGGCGGACTGGGGAGAGGGCGACGGCTGTTCGCCTGGTTGTGCGGGATCCATGACTGTGGCAAAGCCACGCCCGTCTTCCAGTCCATCGATCCTGTTGGTGGGGCCGCGGTGCGCCGCTCCGGGCTTGACTGGAACAAGTACGCACTCAAGGGGGCGGACTGGCGGCACGACAGGGCGGGCGCGCGTGTCCTGCGCGTACTGCTGGAGGGCTCCCGCTGGCCGGAGCAACAGATCGCCTGGGTCTGGCCGTTGGTTGCCGGTCATCACGGCTTGTTCCCCACGTTGGGAAACTTGCCTCCGCAGAGGGAGGACTTCCAGGGCAAGGGGCCGTCCTGGAGGCTGGCGCAGTCGGCGCTGGTGGAGGTGTTCTCCCGGGAGTTGGGCTACCAGGAGGAGTCGCCGCTGGCTGAGGTGGAGCCCGCAATGGTGCCGAGCCGAGCGATGCAGCTCCAACTGGCCGGCTTCGTGGTGATGGCGGACTGGATCGCCAGCGACGAGCGGCACTTCCAGGGAGTGTCGGACCTGGCGGCGGTGACGATGCCGCAGGCGCGGCAGCGGGCTGCGGCAGCGTGGGCGCGGCTCGGCCTGCGCGGTGGGTGGGGAGCGCTGCCACTGCCCGGTCCGGAGGCGTTCCGGGACCGTTTCGGCCACGGGCCCAGGCCTTCGCAGGAGTTGGTCCTCGACGTGGTGTGCCGGATGGGCGGGCCGGGCCTGGTGATCGTCGAGGCGCCGATGGGGGAGGGGAAGACGAAGGCGGCGCTGGCGGCGGCCGAGCTGATGGCCGCCCGTCATGGCGCGGACGGAGTGTTCCTGGGTATGCCGACCCAGGCGACTGCGGACCCGATGTTCACCCAGGTCCGGTCGTGGCTGCGCGAGGTCGGCGACGGCCTGGAGGACCAGGTCGCGCTGCTGCACGGCAAGCGGATGGTCAACGCGGAGTGGCGCCGTCTGCTGGAGGGCACCGGTGAGTGGGGGCAGGAGGCCGACTCCTACTACTCGTCCGTGGGGGAAGACGAGTTCGGGATGTCGGCCGACTGCTTCGATGGCTGCGAGGGCGGGGAGCGCAGGGTCCCCGCCGAGTGGTTCCTGGGCCGTCGCCGAGGTCTGCTGAGCCCGTTCGCGGTCGGCACCATCGACCAGCTCCTGTACGCCGCGACCCGCACCAAGCACGTGATGCTGCGTACGGCCGGCCTGATGGGCAAGGTCGTGATCCTCGACGAGGTCCATGCTGCCGACGTCTACATGTCGCAGTTCCTGCTGGAGGGCCTGTGGTGGCTCGGGCAGGCCGGCGTGCCAGTAGTGCTGCTCTCGGCGACTCTGCCGCCCGAGCAGCGGCGTGACCTGGCCGCTGCCTACCTGGCCGGCACGCAGTCCGCGGAGGCCCCGGCGGCGCCGGAGCTTCCCGGGCCGCAGGGCTATCCGAGCGTGACGGCGGTCTGGCCGGGGCGGGACGGGCAGCCGGAGGTTCTCGTGGAGAGCACCGAGTCGTGGCGCCACGATCTCCAGGTACGGGTCGAAGTGCTCCACGAGCAGCCGGCGGAGACGGATGCCCGGGCCGCGGACGACGGCGCCGGGCCGGCGGATGCCGCCGTGACCGACTACCTGCGGGAGCGGCTCGCCGACGGCGGATGCGTGCTGATCATCCGCAACACCGTGGCCCGCGCCCAGGCCACGTTCGACGCCCTCCACAAGGAGTACGGCGCCGACGTGCGGCTCCTGCACGCCCGTCTGCACGCAGGCCACCGGGCGGACCGCACCCAGGAGGTGCTGGAACTCCTCGGCCCGCCGAGAGAAGGATCCGACCGCCCCGGCAGGCTGATCGTCGTCGCCACCCAACTCGCGGAGCAGTCCTTCGACGTCGACGCCGACCTGCTGATCACCGACCTCGCGCCCATGGACCTGCTCCTCCAGCGCATCGGCCGCCTCCATCGCCACGACGGCGTCAAGCGCCCCCACGCGCTGTCCCGGCCCACGGTCGTCGTCACCGGCATCGGCCTCGATGACGACAAGGCGCCGTACATCCTGCGGGCCTCCGAGGGGATCTACGGCCGCTACCTCCTGCTGCGCACGGCCGCCGAGGTCGAGCGGGCGGCGACAGCCGGCGGAGGCACGTGGAGCATCCCCGGCCGGGTGCCGGACCTGGTTGCCCGGGTCTACGGTACTGACGCCCTTGTCCCCGCCTCCTGGACCGAAGCGCAGGACGATGCCCAGCAGGCATGGGAGAAACGGCAGAACGAGCGCCGCGACGCAGCTGGCGAATACCTGCTCACCCGCGCCGGGGAGCACGGCTCGCAGACCCTGGCCGGCCTCCACTACGGAACCCGAAGCAAGCTCACCGAGGGCCAGTTCGAGGCGCTCGTCCGGGACGGGGACCGTAGCGCGGAGGTCGTCCTGGTGCGCCGCCTCGGGGAGGACGACTTCCGTGCAGTGACGGGCCGCAGCCTCGGCCCGAACGGCGAGGTCGCGGCCGAGGTGGTGGACGACGTGCTCTCCGGCACGGTACGCCTTCCCGCCAGGCTGACCGAAGCGGCCGAGCAGGCGCTCGGTCCGCTGTCGGGCTGGCGGGACCATCCCTGGCTGCGCCACAGCCTGGCCCTGGAGCTCGACAGACAGGGCGAAGCGGTCCTCGGTGACTTCCGGCTGCGCTACGACGACCTGCTCGGCCTCGTGGTGAGCGGAGGCAGACCATGGCGGTAGGGGCCGTGTGGGCGCAGCGGACGCAATGCCGCCCCGCCCACACGCCCCCAACCCCGCGAGCGCGGGGCCGACATACGGTCGGCACGAGGCCGGAAACACGGCCAGGAGCCATCCCCGCGTACGAAGTTCGCGAGGCCGATGGGCAATTCAAGCATTCGCACCCCAACGGTCCTCCACCAGTGCCACGATGAAGCAACAACAAGCTAAACAGGGCCAGTTGGGAGATCAGCGCGTGCCTGGGTACAACCTTGTCGACGAACCATGGCTGGCGGTGCGCCCCGTCGTCGGCGGGCCTCCCATGAAGCTGGGGATCGCCGAGGCCCTGGCCCGGGCCCACGAACTGGAGTGCCTCGTCGTTGAGTTCTCCACCCAGCTGCCGGCCGTCCTGCGCCAGGTTCTCTTGCCCGTCGTCGCCCACGCCACCGGAACACCCCGGGACTTCGCGGAGAAAGGCGAACGGCTCACCCGGAAGGGCGGGTTCACGAAGGCAGAGCTGGGCAGCCTCCGGATCTACCTCGACAAGCACCATGCGAAGTTCGACCTCTTCGACCCGGTCGATCCCTTCGCGCAGGTCGCCGGACTGCGGACCGCCAAGGACGAGACGAAGGGCTCCGCCGCCCTGGTGGCGACCGCGGCGAGCGGCAACAACGTCCCGCTGTTCGCCAACCGCAGCGACGCGGACCCGCTCGACCTGACACCGGCCCAGGCCGCCCACTGGCTCCTGCACGCCCACTGCTGGGACACCGCCGCCATCAAGACCGGCGTCGTCGGTGACGACCAGGTCAAGGCGGGCAAGACCACGGGCAACCCGACCGGCCCGCTCGGCCAGCTCGGCGTCATCGTCCCCACCGGGCGCACCCTGTACGAGACCCTCCTGCTGAACCTCCCCGTCACCCCGCCCGAGGTCCTCGGCGTTCCGCAGTGGATGCGCGGCCCGCACGAACCCGCCTGGAAGCCCCGTAAAGCCGAGGGCCTCCTCGACCTGTGGACGTGGCAGGCGCGGCGGATCCGCCTCATCCCGCACCAGGACGAGACCGGTCGGCCGAGGGTCGCGCGGGTGGTCGTCAGTGCCGGTGACCGGCTCACGCCGATGTCCGAGCAAGAGCCGCACACCGCCTGGACGTTCACCGCGCCCGCCAAGAAGTCCGCCGCCGCCCTGCCCGAGCGCAGGCCGCGCCGCCACACCCAGGGCAAGGCCGCCTGGCGCGGCCTGGACGCCCTCCTCGCGCCCACCCGCCAGAGCTCCGACGGCGCCTTCGAGACCAGCGTCCTGCTCGACGAGGTCAGCGCCCTGCGGGAGGACGGCCGGCTCCCCGCCGACTACCCGCTGCAGGTCGAGACCTTCGGCATGGTCTACGGCACCCAGTCCGCCATCGTCGAGGATGTCATCCACGACGCCATCCCCCTGCCCCTGCTCGCCCTCCACCAGGACAGCGAGGCCCACCAGCTCCTCCTGGACGTGGCCGAGCAGGCGGAGCAGCTCGCGAGGGCCGTCAACAACCTCTCCGCAGACCTGCGCCGGGCCGCCGGCGCCGACCCCATCCCCTGGGACAAGGGCCAGCGCCCCGGCGACCTCCTCCTGCACACCCTCGACCCCCTGGTGCGCCGCCTGCTCGCCGGCGTCCGCGACGCCGGAGCCGACGACGAGGTCCTGGAGCGGGGCAGGCTCGCTTGGGAGGAAGTCGCCCACCACCGCGCACGGGACGCGGCGAACGAACTCCTGCTGGCCGCCCCGGCCACCACCTTCACGGGCCGCACCGTCACCCCGGCAGGCACGTCGGGCAAGGCGGGCAAGTCGCAGACCTACAAGCTCGGCACCGCCGGCGCCAACTTCCGGCACCGGCTCGACGAGATCCTTCCCCGGTACGCCGACGCCGTCCGGGAAGCGGCCGCCGCCCGCGCCGCCGGGACCGGACGCGCCCTCGAACCCGATCCCGCCCCTGGAGCGGACCTTGACGACTGAGCACACCACCACCGCCAAGCAGCGCCGGTACTGGGACGAGCACACCGCCCCCGACCACACCTGGCGTCTCGACCCCCGCACCAAGCAGCCGCGCCGGCCCCCCGGCGAGGACCTCGCGGCCATGCGCTCCGGCCTCGGCCGCCCCGTCATGGACAGCCCCAAGATGTGGCCGCTCTACAGCTGCGAGGTCAACGACACCCTCGCCCTGCGCGACGAGGTCTCCGACGAGCAGAAGGCCGAGCACGCCGCCCTCGCCCTCTACGGCCTGCACCAGCAGAGCCAGTCCAGGCCGATGCACCGCCGCGGCGTCAAGCTCGGCGAGGCCCTGCGGGCGCTGCGCCGCAGCGGCAAGTTCAGCGAGGAGGCACTCGACACCCGCGTCGCCCAACTCGCCGGCGCCACCAGCGTCTCCGCGCTGCTGGTCCACCTGCGCGGCCTGGTCACCCAGCTGCGCACCGTCGGACAGCCGCTGGACTACGACCACCTGATGGCCGACATCCAGGCCTGGCACCACACCGACCGGCGCCCGCAGGTCCGCCTCAAGTGGGCCGTCGGCTACCAGGCTTGGAAGGACAAGGCACCCGCCGACTGATCGCCCGCCGACCGATCGCACGTCGCTCAATCGCACGCTGATCGGTCACCCGCCGCCTAATCACCCGCCGCCTAATCACCCGCCGCCCAATCGCCCGCCGACCTACGCCCGGACCACCACCCTTCGAGGAGCAGCGCATGACCGACCGCCTCTACATCGACGTGCACATCCTGCAGACCGTCCCGCCGGCGAACCTCAACCGGGACGACAACGGCAACCCGAAGGAGGCCTACTTCGGCGGCAAGCGCCGCTCCCGCGTCTCCTCCCAGGCCTGGAAGCGCGCGACCCGCATCCACTTCGCCGAGAGCCGCGACCGGCAGGACCTCGCCACCCGCACCAAGCGGATCGCCGCCCAGCTCGCCAAGGCCATCGCCGAGCGCACCGGCCTCGCCGCCGAGGATGCGCAGCGGATCGCCGACGCGCTGATCAAGTCGACCGGGATCTCCGCGGGCAAGAAGGAGGGCGACACCGCCTACCTGCTCTTCTACGGGCGCCGCCAGCTGGACGCCATCGCCGCCCTGGTCGCCGACACGGCCGCCGACCTCGCCGCCCTCGACGCCAAGGCCCTCGACGAGGCGGTCAAGGCCCTGCCGGTCAAGGAGCAGCTGCAGACGGGCCACCCGGCCGACGTCGCGCTCTTCGGCCGTATGGTCGCGGACATCCCGGGGCTGAACGTGGACGCCGCGACGCAGGTCGCGCACGCGATCTCGACCCACGCCGCCGAGCTCGAGTTCGACTACTACACGGCGGTCGACGACGAGAACGCGGCCGACGAGACGGGCGCCGGGATGATCGGCACCATCGGCTTCAACTCGGCCACGCTCTACCGCTATGCGACCGTCGGCCTGCACCAGCTGCGGGAGAACCTCGGCGACGACAAGGCCACCGTCGACGCCGTCGACCTGTTCGTCGACTCCTTCGCCCGTTCCATGCCGACCGGTTACGGCAACTCCTTCGCCCACCGCACCCGCCCGAGCCTGGTCGCCGTCGTCGTGCGCGCCGACCAGCCGGTGAACCTCGTCTCCGCGTACGAGAACCCGGTCCCGGCGAGCCGGGGCATCGTCGCGGAGTCCGCGCGCCGCCTCGCGGGGGAGTTCACCACCGCCACAGAGCAGTGGGGCGACACCCCGCTGTACGTCGGCATCTGCCACACCCTCGGCACCGCCGACGCCGACGAGACCGGGCAGCAGCTGGCGGAGGCCTTCGGCGCGAACCGCACCTTCCCCGAGCTGCGCGAGGGCCTGCGCACCGCGCTCATCGAGCGGGTGAACGACAACTGATGCCCGCCGACCCCACCCCCATTACGGTCCCGAAGGACGAGGCGCAGGCGGTCCTCGTGCTGCGCCTGGCCGGGCCGCTCCAGTCCTGGGGTGACCGCAGCGCGTTCAACCGCCGCGACAGCCGGCCCCAGCCGACCAAGTCCGGCGTCGTCGGCCTGCTCGCGGCCGCCGCGGGCCGCCCGCGCGAAGCGGACATCACCGACCTGGTCGGCCTGCGCCTGGGCGTGCGCATCGACCAGCCCGGCACCCTGCTGCGCGACTACCACACCGTCAGCGACTACCGGGGCCGGGCGCTGCCGCAGGCCGGGGTGAACGCCAAGGGCGTGCAGAAGCCGACCTCCCCGGCCAAGGACACCCACGTCACCCACCGCTACTACCTCCAGGACGCGGTGTTCGTCGCGGCCGTCCAGGGCCCGGCCGCCCTCGTCGAGACGCTCGCCGAGGCGATCCGCCGCCCCGCCTTCCCGCTCGCCCTCGGTCGGCGCTCCTGCGCGCCCACCCAGCCGCTCGCCCTCGGCGCCGTGCGCGACGGCACCCTGGAGGACGTCCTCGCCGACGAGCCCTGGCAGGCGGGCGACGCGGCCAAGAGCGCCTACCGGCGGCGGGCCGAGCGAGCCGCGGAGCCGTTCTCGCCGCACCGGATCGACCTGGCCGCGACCTTCGACGACCCGTCGGGCGACGACACCCTCCAGGACGTCCCGCGCTCCTTCGACCCCCGCGAACGCGGCTTCTCCACCCGGCGGATCCGCCACGCCTGGCTCACCGTCCCCACCGGCCTCGCCCCGACCACCACGACCGCGCAACCGTCCGCTGCCTCCGCCGGCCACGACCCGTTCGCCCTGCTGGGCTGGTGACCCGATGACCTACCTCTCCCGCGTCCGCATCAACCCACTGCGCGCCGCCAGCCGCACCCTGCTCGCCAACCCCCGCGCCCTGCACGGCGCCGTGACGGCCGGCATCCCCGACACCGAGCCCGGCGACCGGATCCTGTGGCGCCTGGACGCCGACCACCCGCGCCGCCCGATGCTGCTGGTCCTCACCCCCTCCAAGCCGGACTGGACCCACATCGTCGAACAAGCGGGATGGCCGGACGCCGACGGCGAGCACTACGCGATCCGCGACTACAGCCCGCTGCTCGGCCAACTCGCCGTCGGCCGCGAGTTCGCCTTCCGCCTCAAGGCCAGCCCCGTCCAGAACACCTCCAAGCCCGAGAAGCCCAGCGCTCACCACACCAAGACCGCCGCCGAACTCCACCACCGCTCCTACCGCTTGGCCCACCGCACCGCCGCCCAGCAGCTCGCCTGGTTCCTGGACCGCACCGAGCGCTGGGGCTTCACCGTCCCCGAGGCCCGCACCGACCACCCGGCACCGGGCCTCGAACCGTCGGACCCCGACACCCCCGCCGACGCGCGGCCCGCCCGTGAGGTGCGGATCACCGACCGCAGCCGCAGCAGCTTCACCAAACCCGGCACCCGCACCGCCGTCACGCTCACCACGGCCACCTTCGAAGGCCGCCTGCGCATCAGCGACCCCGCCCTCCTGCAGACGGCGCTCCTCGGCGGCATCGGCCCGTCCAAGGCCTACGGCTGCGGCCTGCTCACCCTCGCGCCGCTGCCCGCCGGAGCCCGCTGACCGATGGCCGACATCTGGTGGAAAGCCCACCCCCACGACCTGCACCGCCTCGCCGACCGGGTCTCCAGCGTCTACGTCGAGCGCAGCCACATCGACCGCGACGAGAACGCCGTCGTCGTCATCAACAAGCGCGAGACCGTCCGCGTCCCGGCGGCGATGGTCGCCGTCATGCTCCTCGGCCCGGGCACCCGCATCACCCACGGCGCCGTCAACCTCCTCGCCGACTCCGGCACCACCGTGTGCTGGGTCGGCGAGCAGGGCGTGCGCATGTACGCCGCCGGCCTCGGCCCCAGCCGCGGCGCGGCCCTCCTCAACCGGCAGGCCTGGCTGGTGAGTCGGACGAAGGAACGCCTGGCCGTCGCACGGACCATGTACCGCATGCGGTTCCCCGGCGAGGACGTCAGCACCGCCACCATGCAGCAACTGCGCGGCCGCGAGGGCGCCCGCATCCGCAAGCTCTACCAGGCCGAAGCCCGCCGAACCGGCGTCCCCTGGAACGGACGGGTCTACAAGGCCGGCGACGCGTACGCCGCGGGCGACGACCTCAACCGCCTCCTGTCGGCGGCCAACGCCGCGCTCTACGGGATCTGCCACGCGGTCATCACCGGCCTGGGCGCCAGCCCCGGACTCGGCTTCGTCCACACCGGCCTGGCCACCTCGTTCGTCCTCGACATCGCCGACCTCTACAAGGCCGAGTACACGATCCCCCTCGCCTTCGACCTCGCCCAGCAGGGCCACACCGAGGAACGCGACGCCCGCCTCGGCCTGCGCGACCGCATCGCCCAGGACAAGCTGCTGGGCCGCATCGTGAACGACGTCAAGACCCTCCTCAGCCCGGAGGGCACCGAGATGCCCGACGTCGAGGTCAACGAACTCTGGGACGAACGCGTCGGCACCGTCCAAGGCGGCGTCAACTGGTCCGGCACCGAAGGCCCGCCGGTGCCCGCCGCCTCCGACCCGGGCATGGGCGACGACCACCTGGCCATCATCGGCCCGGAGTTCACTCGGGACACGAGCAGCCCATGACCGTCATCCTCCTCATCGCCGCCCCCGAAGGCCTCCGCGGCCACCTCACCCGCTGGATGGTCGAAGTCAGCGCCGGTGTCTTCGTCGGCACCCCCAGCCGCCGCATCCGCGACCGCCTCTGGGACCTCCTCGCCACCCGCATCGGCGACGGCCAAGCCGTCCTCGTAGAGCCCGCCACCAACGAACAAGGCTGGACCGTTCGTACCGCAGGCAAGGACCGCTGGAAACCCGTCGACTTCGACGGACTGATCCTCTCGGCCCGCTCCCGCCGATAGACCCGCAGGTCACGAAGCATCGGCCCCGCACACGCGGGGATGGCTCGCCGCGCAGGCGGTGTCGGCGCTCGCGACTGCGATCGGCCCCGCACGCGCGGGGATGGCTCCGTCGTCTGCGTGGGGCGGAGCCCCTGCAGGTAATCGGCCCCGCACGCGCGGGGATGGCTCCGTCGAGCACGCCATCGGCATGGGCGTCAACGGATCGGCCCCGCACACGCGGGGATGGCTCCTGGCCGCCGCCACCACCGTTGTTGACCACGAGATCGGCCCCGCACACGCGGGGATGGCTCCGTGATTGGGTGCCCGACCGGGCGGCCTTCGCCGTCGGCCCTGCACGCGCGGGGATGGCTCTCTACGAGACGCCGGTACGCGCGGCCAGTTCCCTCACGCCTGCCACCGTCACGGGTGCATACAGGAGGTCTGCCGTCAGTGCTCGCAGTGCTGGTCGGCGGACCTCCTCCGGGGCGACCTGCTCGGTGAAAATCAGGGCTGCGACCGTGCGGCGGTGGTCGCCGAGGTGGTGCCACATGCGCGCGCAGTCCGTGCCGTACCGGGCCCGGCGCTCTGCTGTCGGCAGCCGTCCCGGGGTGATCCGTGCCGCGTACGGGACGCCCTCATCCGGGGTGCCCAGCGCTGTGTGCACGCCGATCCAGTACAGGTCGGCCTGCGCGGTGGTGGCGTCGACCGTGAACAGCTGGGATCGCGGCCGAGTGGTGGCGTCCGCCAAGCGGCCGACCGCGTCCTCGGCGCCCGCCATCAGATCGAGGGCGTCCGTGCGGCGGTGCCCGCACGCCGCCGTGTAGGCCGCTGTCATGAGCAGCGTCGCCGCCACCGCCCGGGAGGTGTCGCCCGGGCCCTGGCCAAGCGATCCGGCAGTGCGGCGCAGGAGGTCGACCGCGGCGGCCGGGCGGCCGGCGCGCCGCATCGTGATCGCCAGGACGCGGGCCGCCTCTCCCTGAACCACGGGGTCACCGCTGGCCTGGGCCGCAGCGAGAGCCCGGTCCGCCGCTGGCCAGGCGACGTCCGAATGGCCCTTCAACGCGAGTTCCGTCGCCAGCACCCAGGCACGGGCCACGTACGCATGCGCGTCCTCCCGGGCCCGGCCGGCCGACGCGTCCCGGGTCGCCTGGGCCGTGCTCAGCAGGCCAGGCAGAGCGGCACCGAGATCCTCGTACCGGGCCGCCGTGAACTGCGAGCGCGCTGCGGCCAGCGCTCGGCCGAGCTCCTGCAGCGACACAGGCACCGAAGCTGTCGGCTCGTAGAGCGCCCCGACGATCCGGTTCGACGCATCCGGCCGGGCCGCGGCCGTCGCCGGGAGTGCCGAGGCTCCGGCGGCTGCCATACCGGCCACGAGCAGCTGCCTGCGGAGCATGACGTCCTCCTGATCCGGGGTCACATCTCGCGCCAGAGTAGCCGCTCCACCCAGGCCAAGGGCGTCAAGCTGCAGACCCAACACCTGGACGATCACGGCGAGCGAGTGGTCGGCCGGCCGCAGCAGGCCCGCCTCCACCCGGCTGATCGCGGACGCCGAGTAGCCGCAGGCCTGGCCCAGTTGAGCCTGAGTCATCCGCTGTGCGCACCGGGCGGACCTGATGGCCGTCCCGAGCTGACGTTGGCGCTGACGCGACACGACGCCCCCTCCGACTACGCGGGGCCGCCACCGTATCGGCAGGACCGCGCCCACAGGCAGGGCGTGCACAGGGTGTGCGGAGCACGCACACGGCGTGCGGGAGCCGCCTCCATGCCTCCCTGAGCGGCTGACGGACGGGAAGCCTGGTGAGTGCCCCGGCCGGGCGCCTCCCCATCCACCTCTCACCCAGAGGAGAGTGCGTCATGAGTGCAGCCCTGCTCGACCGCCCCGAGGTGCAGAATCCGGCCCACGACACCTCGCAGCCCGGTAGCCTGCCGCACAGCGACCAGCCCGCGGCCGCCATGGCCTGCCCGATGTGCGGGTCGGGCGCCACCTACCAGACCATGGACGGCCGGTGGGGCTGCACCCAGTGCGGCTCGACCTGGGCCTGAGCAAGCAGGAGGACGGCAGCATGCCGATCTGCGCCGAGTGCTGCACAGCGGATGCAGTCATCGAGGACCTGGACGTGGACCCCCCTCGGCCGTGGTGCCTGGGGTGCGCCACCGCCCTGGTCGCCGCAGGTGACCCGGTGATCAACTACCGGGCCCTGACGGCCTCGGCAGCCGACTACTCGCGTACCCTGACCGCCCGAAGCACTGCGACGTTGCCGTTCGGGTAGCCGCCGACCGACCACACGACGAACGCGTCCCCGCCCGGCCGAAGCCGAGCGGGGGCGCGGTAGTTCAGAGGCGGAGCCCAGCGAGGACAGCCACCAGCGCGGCCAGTAGCCCGAGATGATCCCGACGACGGAGAACACCGGCTGCACCTGTCCGGCTGCCACACTTCCTCGGCGGCAGTCCGGGACCCGCTCACCCTTGACCGGGTGCCCTCTTGGTCGGCGAGCGTGGGTCCTGTGGAGCAACCCCCGCGAGCGCGGGGCCGACCGCCCGCTCCACCGCACCACCCCATGGCGGCCGGAGCAACCCCCGCGAGCGCGGGGCCGACCGCCTGCTGGTCCAGCGGCGCGGCCCGGAGGAGGAGCAACCCCCGCGAGCGCGGGGCCGACTGGATCACCGGGCGGTGCACGGTCGCGCTGTCGGAGCAACCCCCGCGAGCGCGGGGCCGACGACCTCGCCTACCGACGCGGACACGACTACCCGGAGCAACCCCCGCGAGCGCGGGGCCGACGACCTCGCCTACCGACGCGGACACGACTACCCGGAGCAACCCCCGCGAGCGCGGGGCCGACCGCACGTCGATGCCGAGTGCCCAACCACGGGTCGAGCAACCCCCGCGAGCGCGGGGCCGACACGGCCCCGGCAAGCCAGAAGTCGTCACCGTAGGAGCAACCCCCGCGAGCGCGGGGCCGACACGGCCCCGGCAAGCCAGAAGTCGTCACCGTAGGAGCAACCCCCGCGAGCGCGGGGCCGACCGCCGGAAGGTGTGGATGCCGAGCTGGGCGATGGAGCAACCCCCGCGAGCGCGGGGCCGACCGGCAGGCGGAGGTGCTGCGCCCGACGCTCCTGGAGCAACCCCCGCGAGCGCGGGGCCGACCTGAATTCGGGTCGGAATTGCGGTGGCTGGGGGAGCAACCCCCGCGAGCGCGGGGCCGACGGCTTCCACCCCGCCGCGGATGCCACGGGGCCGGAGCAACCCCCGCGAGCGCGGGGCCGACTGGCTCGGCGTCCCGCCGGACGACCCGCTGCTGGAACAACCCCCGCGAGCGCGGGGCCGACACGATGCCCAGCGGGAAGTAGGAGTCGTTCAGGGAGCAACCCCCGCGAGCGCGGGGCCGACGGCCGGCTCGGTCGACGGCGCAGCCGCTACGCCGAGCAACCCCCGCGAGCGCGGGGCCGACTTCCTCCCCACCACTGGACACGGGGAAGAGGGAGAGCAACCCCCGCGAGCGCGGGGCCGACTCGAGGATGCCCTTCCGGAACTCCCGGTACAGGGAGCAACCCCCGCGAGCGCGGGGCCGACTTGTCGGCCATCTGCTCGATGGCTTCGGCGACGGAGCAACCCCCGCGAGCGCGGGGCCGACCCGGGACCTGCACGCCCTGGTCGGCACCGTGCAGAGCAACCCCCGCGAGCGCGGGGCCGACGTCGCCCTGTCATGTCACTTTCTGCAGAGCCGAGAGCAACCCCCGCGAGCGCGGGGCCGACCCTGGCCGGCGGCTGCTGCCCGGCCGGCACCCCGGAGCAACCCCCGCGAGCGCGGGGCCGACAGGGCGTCCTGCGGGAGCTGGCCGATGCGGGCGGAGCAACCCCCGCGAGCGCGGGGCCGACACGGCGACGCTTCGACTATCTGGCGGGCTCGCCGAGCAACCCCCGCGAGCGCGGGGCCGACCGTCTACGTCCACGTGGGACAACCACGAATCGCGAGCAACCCCCGCGAGCGCGGGGCCGACTCCTGGCCGGCGTGCAGCACGGTGACGCTCAGGGAGCAACCCCCGCGAGCGCGGGGCCGACGTCCGGGCCGCGGATCCGACGGTCGGACGCCCGGAGCAACCCCCGCGAGCGCGGGGCCGACGAGGGCTACCACGTCCTGGAGACCATGATCCCGGAGCAACCCCCGCGAGCGCGGGGCCGACGAGGGCTACCACGTCCTGGAGACCATGATCCCGGAGCAACCCCCGCGAGCGCGGGGCCGACGTGTGTGGCGGTCAGCGGCGGAAGAATCCGGGCGAGCAACCCCCGCGAGCGCGGGGCCGACCTCGTCGGCGAACTCTCCACCCGCAGCGACGAGGAGCAACCCCCGCGAGCGCGGGGCCGACCGGGCTCGGTGAACAGGACGTTGATGTCCATGGGAGCAACCCCCGCGAGCGCGGGGCCGACCCGCAGCTCGCGGGCGTCGCGGCGATGTGGGCGGAGCAACCCCCGCGAGCGCGGGGCCGACCGGTGCCTCTCGCCGCGCCGGTGCGCTCGGTGAGGAGCAACCCCCGCGAGCGCGGGGCCGACGTGGGGGAGGGCGGGGCCGGCGGGGTGGACGGCGAGCAACCCCCGCGAGCGCGGGGCCGACCCCCTGCCAAAACGGGGGACACGGGGCGGGGGAGAGCAACCCCCGCGAGCGCGGGGCCGACGTCCACCCTGCCGGCGCTCTCGCCAACACCCGGGAGCAACCCCCGCGAGCGCGGGGCCGACGCCCTGCGCCAACTGGCTTGCCGTCTGCGGGAGGAGCAACCCCCGCGAGCGCGGGGCCGACGTACTGGCCGTGCCCCTCGACCAGGGACTGGACGGAGCAACCCCCGCGAGCGCGGGGCCGACGCGACAGGGGGCGCGACAACCCCAGCAGCCTCAGAGCAACCCCCGCGAGCGCGGGGCCGACCTGCCGCCCGGCCCGCAGCGCGACGCCGCGCTGGAGCAACCCCCGCGAGCGCGGGGCCGACGGGCCGATCCGGGGCCAGTCCTCGCCGAGGGCGGAGCAACCCCCGCGAGCGCGGGGCCGACCGAGCGGCGGATCGTCCGGTGACCGGCAGCAAGGAGCAACCCCCGCGAGCGCGGGGCCGACGGGTCGGGGATGAGCGAGAAGCGCTTCCTCACCGAGCAACCCCCGCGAGCGCGGGGCCGACCCCCTTCCACTCGACGGGAGGGGCGCCGGCCTTGAGCAACCCCCGCGAGCGCGGGGCCGACCCCGGTGAGGGCCTGCCGGTAGAGGTCGACGCAGAGCAACCCCCGCGAGCGCGGGGCCGACGCCTTGCGGAAGGACTGCCCGCAGCGACCGCAGGAGCAACCCCCGCGAGCGCGGGGCCGACAGTCCATGACCATGGCCTGGCCGCCGACGTGCTGAGCAACCCCCGCGAGCGCGGGGCCGACGCTTGCTGACCTGCGGTGATTCGCTTCAGCGAGCGCTATTTGATTCAGTTCGATTCGGTTGGCTATCCATAGTAGAGCTCATGGGTTGTTGGTGGTGGAGCCGGCTGGCTTTGTGGTGATGGTGGACTGGATGGCAAGTGGCGAGCGGGACTTCGCAGGCGGGCTGACGCTGACCAGGGGCACGGTGGAGGTTCCCGGGTCGAAGACGCTTGGGGACGGCGGGGCGAGGAGGTGCCCCGGTGTGCGGTACAACCGCGCACCGGGGCACCTCCAGCCTGCCCAAGTGGTGCTATGCGTCGGTCAGTTGTCCACGTCGTAGGCCACGGTGACCGGGGCGTGGTCGGACCACCGCTCGGCGTGGGTGTCGGCGCGCTCGACGCGGGCGTCGGTGGCGCGGGTGGCCAGCGTGGGGGTGGTGACCTGGAGGTCGATGCGCCAGCCGGAGTCGTTGTCGAAGGCGCGGCCGCGGTAGGACCACCAGGAGTAGGGGCCGGTGCGGTCGGGGTGGAGGGCGCGGACGACGTCGACGTAGCCGGCCTCGTCGTAGACGCGGGAGAGCCAGGCGCGTTCTTCGGGGAGGAAGCCGGCGGACTTCTGGTTGGCCTTCCAGTTCTTGAGGTCCTCGGGGCGGTGGGCGATGTTCCAGTCGCCGCAGACGACGACCTCGCGGCCGTCGGCGGCGGCGCGGGCGCGCAGGGCGGTGAGGTGGACGAGGAATTCCGCCATGAAGCGTTCCTTCTCCTCCTGGCGCTCGGTGCCGACTTTGCCGGAGGGGAGGTAGAGGCTGGCGATGGTCAGGCCGGGCAGGTCGATTTCGACGTACCTGCCCGAATTGTCGAATTCGTCCGAGCCGAATCCGATCGCCGTTCGCTGCGGTTCCGCGCGGGAGAGGATGGCGACGCCGGCCCGGCCCTTGGTGGCGGCGGGGGCCCAGACGGCGTGCCAGCCGTCCAGGTCGCGCAGTTCGACGGGTAGCTGCTCGGGTTCGGAGCGCACCTCCTGGAGGCAGACCACGTCCGCCTCGGTGCCGGCCAGCCATTCGACGAAGCCCTTCCTGGCCGCCGCCCGGATTCCGTTCACGTTCACACTCGTCACCACGATCACCCGAGCAGCCTACCGACTGGGCGTTCCCGGCCCGAACCGTGACGCGCGGGGTCGGGCGGGTCCCGTCGGAGGGTGTCGATGGTGGTGGCAGCGGCTGACAGGAGCTGTCGTGAACGCGGCATGAAGATGTGCGGCAGTCCCATCGAGCCCCGCCATTGGTCTTGACCATCTCCGGACGGAGCACCTAGGGTCACTTACTGCAAGGACCTTTAATAAAGAAGGACGGATAAAGGCCCGCTCTCCCACCTGCCGCGACTGCGGACAGTGGGCTCGGGATCCGCCCTCCTTGTCGCAGGGCGGACAAACTCACGGGTGGAGGACGCGGTGGGGACGACAGGACAGCTTTCGGCGGTGCCGGAGCCGAAGTACTGGCACCTGCGCACGGTGCTGCTGCGGGCCATCGACTCGGAGTTCTCCACCGGTCAGGTGCTGCCCAACGAGCGCGAGCTCTCGGCCCGCTTCGGCGTCGCCCGGGCCACGCTGCGTCAGGCGCTCGACCAGCTGGAGCTGGAGGGCCGCCTGGTGCGCCGCCGGGGGATCGGCACCCTGATCGCCGCCCCGCGGGTCGGCGTCCCGGTCAACCGGCAGGAGGAGGGCTGGCCCGGCGCCGCGCGCAGCCAGTCCTGGCGGACGGTCGACTGCACCACCGCCCCCGCCTCCGCGCAGCTGGCGAAGGGCCTCGGCATCGCCGAGGGCGCCACCGTGCACACCGTGCGCCGGGTCCGCCTGGTGGAGGGCCGCGCGGTGGCCAGCGAGTCGCTGCACGTCCCGGCCGCCGCGCTGCCGCACCTGCCGGGCTTCCGTGCCGAGAGCGACCGCGCCCGTTCGGTGCTGCGCCAGCTGGAGCGCCTGGAGGTGGACGGCGAGTCCCGCTCGGTCGAGCTGGGTGTCGCCGAGGCCGAGCAGGCCGCCCTGCTGGAGCGCCCGCCGGGCGCGCCCGTCCTGGTCATGACCACCCAGTACGCCTCGGCCGGCCGGCTGGTGGCGCTGGCGGTGGCCACCTACCGGGCGGACACCTGCAAGCTGACCTTCGGCGAGGCCGGACTCGTCGAGGTCACCCCGGTCGGTGCGACGGCCGAGGTCCGTACCGCCTCCTGACGCACCGCCCGTGAATCCCTGAACCCCTGAAGCCCCTGAACCATTTTCCGGAAACCCTCAGGTCGAGGCCCGGGCGCCAACTGGCGTCCGGGCCTTTGCCGTTGGGGCCCTGCCGTCAACCGGGCCGGGTCGCCTGGTAGCGTCCCGCGTGGCAGTGGCACAGCCACGCAATGGGTGAGGACGGGGGCGACCGGTGAACGCGGTCCTCGCATCGTGGGCGAGGTCGGAGGTGCTGGCCTTCGACTGCCTGTTCCGGGCGGACGGCACGGCCCGGGAGGCGGAGATCGACGGGCCGGAGCACCTCCGGCTGGAGCTGGGCGGGCCGGTGGACGTGGCGGCCCTGGTGGCCGATCCGCCGTGGGACGCGGGCAGCGTCGAGGTCATCGACGAGGTCGAACTGCCGGACGGGCTGGGCTACGTGGTCCACGGTGACAGCGGCCTCGGGCACCTTGGCTTCATCGGTCGGCTCGGACCGGACCGCGGACTGCGGTGGCTCCTGACCACGTCGACCGGCAACCCGTTCGTCGGGGCGTCCGTCGACTGGCCGCTGGCGCACTTCGTCAACGACTGGGGCAGCACGCTCACCCTCGACCTGACCGACCCGGACTTCGCGCCCTGAGCTGACCCCCGCTCCTTGAGCGCGGCGTCAGGCCCGGGGCGGGTCGACGGCGAAGAGCTGCTCCTCGACGTGGTCGAGGGCGACGCGCAGGGCGCCCATCGCCACGACCTCCGAGCCGAGGGCCGCCAGGGCGACTTCGGGGGCGCGCAGGGTGAACTGGGCCAGGCGTTCGCGCAGCGGGTCCAGGACGCCGTCGAGGCCGGCCGCCCAGCCGCCGATGACCACCAGCTGGGGGTCGATGGCCAGGACGAGTGCGGCGACGCCCTGGACGAGGCGGGTGAGGAAGCGGTCCATGGCGACCTTGGCGACCTCGTCGCCCTCCCGGGCCAGCCGCAGTACGCGGGCCACGGCGGCCTCGTCCAGCGGGTTGAGGGGCTTTCCGGTGGTGGACAGCAGGCGCTCGGGGGTGACCTCCTGGCCGAGCAGGTGCAGGGCGCCGATCTCGCCTGCCGCGCCGCCGAAGCCGCGGTGCAGCCTGCCGCCGATGAGGGAGCCGGCGCCCGGGCTGAGGCCGGCCATCACGAAGACGACGTCGTCGGCGCCGACCGCCGATCCCTGCCAGTGCTCGGCGATGGCGGCCAGGTTGGCGTCGTTCTCGATCAGGACCGGGCAGCGGAACGAGCGCCGCAGCTTGGCGCCGAGGTCGAGGCCGGTCCAGCCGGGCATCGCGGTGCCCAGTTGGACGGTGCCCTCGCGGTCGACGATGCCGGGGGTGCCGATGCCGACCGCCCACAGGTTGTCGCGGGAGATGCCGGCCTTGCGCAGCACCTCGGCGACGGCGGTGCGGACGGCGGCGAGCCGGTCCTCGGCGTCGAGGGTCTCGTCCACCGGCTTGAAGTGACTGCCCACCACCTCGCCGGTGAGGTCGGCGAGGATGACCCGGATGTCGTGCACGCCGATCTCGATGCCGAGGATGTGCCCGGCCTCGGCGCGGAAGCGGAACCAGCGGGCGGGGCGGCCGCGGCGGCCGGTGCCCGGCTGGCCGTCCTCCCTCGGCTGCTCGACCTCGGCGACCAGTCCGGTCTCGACCAGGCCCTCGATCACGCCCTCGACCGTCGGGCGGGAGAGCCCGGTCTCGCCGACGAGCTGAGTGAGGGTCACGGAGTGGCCGTTCCGCAGCGCCCGAAGCGTGACCGCCGCGTTGATCCGCCGCAGCAGCGAGGAGTCTCCTCCGGTGAGCCGATCCGCCAATGCGATGCCCTTCGCCGTTCGCGCGACTGCCCTGGCGCGCGGTGTCGAGTGCGCGGTGCCCACCGAATGGCCCGCGGGGGTGCGCCCCCGGAGAACGCGGCAGGGCGGCAGGGGGCCGCCTGCGCGAGGGCCGGAGGACAAGCGGAGCCTACCCGGGGACGGGCCCGGGCGGCGAGGATCTCCGCAGCTCATCCAGGCTTCGGTATCGAAATGGTACGGATCGGGTGGCGGTGCGTGATCCGGACTTCACCGCCCGGCCACGGCGGGCCGGTAGGGGAGCCGCCGGGACAGCACCGACCGGAGGGAACGTTCCGACAGCAGCGGGCCGAGGCCGCGCCGGGAGCTGGCCGACAGGACGCCGAGGGTCGAGCAGGCCGAGCCGATCGAGCCGAGGGAGAGGACGGAGCCGATCGAGCCGATGGACAGCACCGACCCGATCGAGCCGATGGACAGCACCGAGCCGATCGAGCCGATGGAGAGGGCGGATCCGATCGAGCCGGTCGACAGCATCGACCCGATCGAGTCGATCGACCGGACGGACACGATCGAGCGGATCGAGCGGAGGGAACGGAGGGAGTCGGTGGACCCGCGGGCGGGTCGGACCGGACGCGCGGAAGTGGTCATGACTTTTGAGCGTAGCCAGCCACACCCCCGCCCGCCCGTCAGTCCACCCGGGCCGCGAACAGTCGCTGCCCCAGCAACCCCATCGGGTGTCCGTCCTCCGGCAGGGTCAGCACCGTCGGGCAGCCCGCGGCGGTGAGCGCCGCCCGCCACTGCTCGGCCGGGCGGGCGGTGAGGCCGTGGGCGTCGCCGGTGATCAGCAGGTCGAGCTGTTCGGTGGTGGGGGCGAGCAGCAGGAGCCGGCCGCCGGGGGTGAGCAGCCGGACCAGCGCCGGGACGTCCTGCACCGGTTCCACCGCCAGCCCGCCCGCGCCCGCCACCGCGCCCGCCACCGCGCCCCCGCCCCCGCCCGCGCTCGCGATGACGACGTCGTAGCGGCCGCCGTCGGGGGCCGAGTGGTGCTCGGTGTTCGGCCGGGGCCGGGTGGCGAGGGCGCGGGCGACGGCGGGCTCGCCGCCCTCCGCGTCCAGTTCGAGGACGCGCAGCGGCCCGGGCCCCTGGTGGGCCTCGGCGGTGCCGCGCACCAGCGCGCCGAGGGCGGCGCCGAGGAAGCCGCGGGAGGCGGCCCAGCGGACGGGGGAGGCGTCCGGCCGGGGGGCCTCCTGGCCGGTGATCAGCCGGGGCAGCCGCAGGGCGCCGCGCCGGACCCGGTCCAGGGCGGCGGCCGGGCCGAGCCCGTCGGCCCAGGTCTCGGCGGCGGGGCGCCAGGCCTCCCGGACCTCGGCGGCGTCCGGCCCGGGCCGGCCGTGGAAGACCGGGCCCTGGGCCCCGCCGTCCCGCCGGGTGAGCAGGCCGTGCCGGGCGAGTGCGTCCAGCCAGCGGACGACCCGGGGGCGCTGGGCGGGGGTGACCATGGCGGCGGCGAGGACCTCGGCCTCGGGGTAGCCGCGGGCGGGGTCGGTGAGCACGCCGTTCTGCTGGAGGGTGTGCAGGAGGGCGGCGAGTACGGCCCGGTCGAGCTGGGCCCCGAAGTCGTGGACCTGCTCGGCGGTGACGCCGATGCCGTACTTCCAGGCGGCGGCCGCGGCGTTGGCGGCGTCGGCGCGCAGTCGGCGGTCGGCGGCCTCGGCGTTGCTGTCCGGGGCGCGGACGTGGGCGAGGACGGCGCCGAGCGCGTCGACGGCGGCGTACACGTCCTCCTGCCGGGGTTCGGGGCCGACGTGCAGGACCAGGCGCAGCGCGGCGAGGTCGTGGGCGGCGAGGCCGGGCTGTCCGCTGAGCCGCCAGAGCAGGGCGGAGGGCAGGCTGAGGTGGGTGGCCCGGGCGGTGGCGACGGCTTCGAGCTGCTGCTCGGGCCGCTGGTCGGGGTCGCCGCAGTGTACGGTGCCGCCGGCCAGGAGGGTGGCGAGGGCGAGGTCGACGGCGAGGTCGGTGACGGGGTGCAGCACGGTGTGCCGGATCGGGGGCGCGCCGAGGACGCCGGCCCAGTAGCGCAGCCGCTGTTCGGCGGCCCGGGCGGCGGAGGGCGGCAGGGCGGCGTGCTCGGCTATGCGGCGGGCGAGGGCCTGGGGGAGTCCGCCCGGCGGGGAGACGCCGAGCAGCAGGCCGATGCCGCTGATCGCGCGCCCGTCGGCGACGACGGCGGGTCGGTCGCCGAGTTCGCGCAGCGCGCTGACCAGGGCGGGAGTCGTGGGCACGGTGATCACTCCGGGGTGCGGGACAGAAACCGCACTACTGAACCATGGGGGCGGGGCGGTGAAGGGCGGAAGCAAGTCAAACTTCTGTAATGATTTTCATATCGGCTAGCCAAGCTCTCGACACGAAGTCGCCGCGAAGCGGTCGGAACTTCACATTCCGGAAGGTCCGCGCGATCCCTTGACAGGTGGTTCGGGTACTGGATCAATGGAGCGCAGGGGGCTGACCGAACGATCGGTCGGTGATCTCGGCCTGGGCGTCCTCGATGCGGGCGAACCTCGGCAGAGCAGCGAAATCGGCAGAGCAGCGAAGGAGCGACGATGACCGGCACCGCACCCGTCCCGCGCCGACACCTCGGGGAGCCACTACCGCCCGAGCTCCTGGACGCCGGCGAGCGGATGGGTCCGGACGAGCTGCGCGCCCACCAGCTCACCCGGCTGCGGGCCACCCTGCGGCACGCCTACGACAACGTCGAGCTCTACCGCCGCAAGTTCGACGCGGCCGGCGTCCGCCCCGAGGACTGCCGCACCCTGGACGACCTCGCCCGTTTCCCCTTCACCACCAAGGCAGACCTGCGCGAGGGCTACCCCTTCGGCATGTTCGCCGTCCCGATGGAGCGGGTCCGCCGGATCCACGCCTCCAGCGGCACCACCGGACTGCCGACCGTGGTCGGCTACACCGACAACGACCTCTCCATGTGGGCCGACGTGGTCGCCCGCTCGATCCGCGCGGCCGGCGGCCGGCCCGGCCACAAGGCGCACATCGCGTACGGCTACGGCCTGTTCACCGGCGGCCTGGGCGCGCACTACGGCGCCGAGCGGGCCGGCTGCACCGTCATCCCGGCCTCCGGCGGCATGACGGCCCGCCAGGTGCGGCTGATCCTCGACTTCGAGCCCGAGATCATCATGATCACCCCGTCCTACCTGCTGACCCTGCTCGACGAGTTCGAGCGGCAGGGCGTCGACCCGCGGAGCACCTCGCTGCGGATCGGCATCTTCGGGGCCGAGCCGTGGACGGAGGAGATGCGGCGCGAGATCGAGGAGCGGCTCGACCTGCACGCCGTCGACATCTACGGCCTCTCCGAGGTGGTCGGCCCGGGCATCGCGCAGGAGTGCGTGGAGACCAAGGACGGGCTGCACATCTGGGAGGACCACTTCTACCCGGAGGTCGTCGACCCGTTCACCGACGAGGTGCTGCCCGAGGGGGAGGGCGGCGAACTGGTCTTCACCTCGCTCACCAAGGAGGCGCTGCCGATCATCCGCTACCGCACCCGCGACCTCAGCCGACTGCTGCCCGGCACCGCGCGGCCGGCGTTCCGGCGGATGGAGAAGGTCACCGGGCGCAGCGACGACATGATCATCCTGCGCGGGGTGAACGTCTTCCCGACCCAGATCGAGGAGATCCTGCTGCGCACCCCGGGCGTCGCGCCGCACTTCCAGCTGCGGCTCGGCCGGCAGGGGCGGCTGGACACCATGACCGTCCGGGTGGAGGCCCGGCCGGAGGCCTCCGCGGAGCGGCGGGAGGCGGCGCGGGCGGAGATCGTCCGGGCGGTGAAGGACGGGGTCGGGATCACCGTCGCGGCCGAGGTGGTGGACCCGTACACGCTGGAGCGGTCGGTCGGGAAGATCAAGCGGGTGGTGGACGAGCGGGGTTGAACGAGCGGAGGTGAACGAGCGGTGGTGAACCCGGCCGTCGGGCACACGGGCGGGGGCGTCCCGCCGGGCGGGTGGCGGGGAGCACCCCCGCGCGGGCCCTATGCTGCGGACATGCCGAGTGAGCTGCGCACTCTCCGATCCGCTCTCCCGCCCGCCCTTCAGCCCGATCCTCAGTCCGGTCCTCGGACCGCCGAGGACCTCGCCTTCATCCGGCGGGAGACCGAGCTGAAGCCCGTCCCCTTCGTGCCCGAGATCAGCCTCCACATGGCCGAGGACGCCATCGCCCTGTGGGAGACCACCGAACGGGCGCGCGGGCGGGCCGGGCTGCCGCCGCCGTTCTGGGCCTTCGCCTGGGCGGGCGGGGTGGCGGTCGCCCGCTACGTGCTGGACCACCCCGAACTGGTCGACGGCCGTACGGTGTTGGACGTCGCGGCCGGCTCCGGGCTGGTCGGGGTGGCCGCCGCGCTGCGCGGGGCGACGGAGGTGCGCGCCGCCGAGATCGACGCCTACGCGGTGGCCGCGATCGGGCTGAACGCCGAGGCCAACGGGGTCCGGGTGGACGGCGCCCTGGTGGACCTGGTGGACGGCGACGGCGGGCCCGCCGAGGTGGTGCTCGCGGGTGACGTCTTCTACGAACGGGCCATGGCCGCCCGCTTCCTGCCCTTCCTGGAGCGGGCCGTGGCGCGCGGCGCGACCGTCGTCGTCGGCGACCCGGGCCGGGCCTACCTGCCCCGGGACCGGTTCACCGCGGTGGCGGCGTACCAGGTGCCGGTGGTCGCGGACCTGGAGGACACCGCGGTCAAGACCACGACGGTGTGGCGACTGGGCTGACCGGCCAAGGGCACCGGCATCACGGACGGCGGGCTGAAGCGGGTCCCCGGTCCGGACGGCGGGCCGGGGCGCGCCCGCCGTCCGGACGGCCGCCGAGCGCTGGCGGCCGCTTCCGGGGCGTGGTCGGCTGGGGCCGATGCGTGTGCGAACGGCATCGTCCGGCCGTGTCCGGCGCCGTTCGGCACCCTTCCGGCACCCTTGCTGGCGCGCTGCCGGACCCGCCCACCCGACAGGGGACCCACCATGACCATCACCGAGAACGGACTCAGGATCGCCTCGCCCCAGGCGATCGCCGACCTGCACGCCGGCCTGCCCGACTTCGAGCAGGCCCTCGCCTTCTACCACCAGCACCTGGCGCCGGACACCGCTGTCGACCTGTCCGTCGCGGAGAACGTCCTGCTCTACCACGACTCGATGCAGCGGGACGTCTTCGAGAAGATCCGGCTGATCCCCGAGCTGAACATCAAGTACATGGCCCCGGTCGGCATCCCGTGGCTCCGTCAGCAGGCGGCGGACCTGCTCACCCGGGCGTTCGGCCGCACGGTCGTGATGGAGGACGTCTTCGGCTGCGCCGGGGTCTCCTCCGCGCTGGAGTGCATCGCCTACGGGCTCATGCGGCGGCAGGGGACGGGCGGCGTGCCGCTCAAGCCGGGGGACGAGGTGCTGATCCCGGCGCCGTACTGGCAGGGCTTCAACTGGTCGTTCCAGGAACGGCCCAAGCTGAAGTGCGTCCCGGTGCACCTGCCCACCCACGGGGAGGACCGCTACCGGCTCACCCTGAACCTGATCGTGAACGCCTACGAGGCGCGGAAGGAGGCCGGGCACAACCCGCGGCTGCTCGTCCTCACCAATCCGCACAACCCGCTGGGCGTCAACTACCCGAAGGAACTGCTCGACGAGATCTACGGCTGGGCGCTCGCGCACACCGACCTCCACATCATCTCCGACGAGATCTACTGCCACTCCCAACTCGACACCGGGACGACGCCGTTCACCAGCGCGGTGGCCCTGGACGCGTACCAGGAGCACACCGACCGGGTCCACGTGGTCTGGGGCTTCGCCAAGGACTTCGGGCTGTCCGGCTTCCGCACGGGGTTCGTCATCTCCAAGAACGAGGCCGTGCACCGCGCCATGCTCGGCAGCGACGACCCGGCCGAACAGACCCGCGCGCTGCCCTGGTTCACCCCGTTCGACTCGCTGAAGACCTACGTCATCGGGGAGCTGTTCAAGGCCACCGTCGACGGGGAGCCCTACCCGGTGTACGCGATGCGCGAGTACCGCACGCTGCTGAGCGCGAGCTTCCGCAGGACCAAGGACGCCCTGGACGCCGCCGGGATCGAGTGCGTCCACCAGGACGGCGACAACGCCGCGATGTTCTTCTGGCTCGACCTCACCAGGTACCTCGGCAAGCGCGCGCCCGGCGAGCACGTGAACGGGCTGCCGGCCATCGGGCCGGACGGGCTCGACCCGAACGAGGAGTGGCTGTTCCGCTACCTCGCCGCCAAGCCCACCGAGGTCTCCCTGCTGCCCGGCGGGACCATGCACAACGCGGAGCCGGGCTTCTTCCGGCTCTGTTTCACCAGCCGGATGCCCGACGACGTCGAGGCCGCCGTGCGGCGGGTGGGCGTGGCGCTGCAGCAGCTGAAGTAGCCGGAGCGGCTCAGGTAGTCGTACGGCGCGAGCGGCACCGGGTACGCCCCGGTGCCGCTCTTCCGCTGCTCAGCCGCGCAGCCGGGCCAGCCAGGCCTCGACCTCGTCGGAGCGGCGCGGGAGGTCGGCGGAGAGGTTCTCGTTGCCGTCCTCGGTGACCAGGATGTCGTCCTCGATCCGCACCCCGATGCCCCGGTACTCCTCCGGCACCGTCAGGTCGTTCTCCTGGAAGTAGATGCCCGGCTCGACGGTGAGCACCATGCCCGGCTCCAGCGGGCCGTCGACGTGCTCCTCGGTGCGGGAGTGGGCGCAGTCGTGGACGTCGATGCCCAGCATGTGGCCGGTGCCCGCCAGGGTGAAGCGGCGGTGCAGGCCCAGCTCGTACACCTTGTCGGCGCTCAGGTCGCCGAACAGGCCCCAGGCGGTGAGGTGTTCGGCGAGCTCGCGCTGGGCGGCGTGGTGGAAGTCGCGGAACCGCCCGCCCGGCCGGACGGCCGCGATGCCGGCCTCCTGGGCCGCGTACACGGCGTCGTAGACCTTGCGCTGGAGCTCGGTGAAGCGGCCGCTGACCGGGAGGGTGCGGGTGACGTCGGCGGTGTAGAGGTGGTTGGTCTCCACGCCGGCGTCGAGCAACAGGAGGTCGCCGGGGCGGGCGTGGCCGTTGTTGCGCACCCAGTGCAGGGTGGTGGCGTGCGGGCCGGCCGCGGCGATGGTGCTGTAGCCCACGCTGTTGCCCTCGACCCGGGCGCGGACGAAGAAGGTGCCCTCGATCAGCCGCTCGGCGGTGTCGGAGTCGGTGCCGAGGACGCGGACCACGTCCTCGAAGCCGCGGGCGGTGGCGGCGCAGGCGAAGCGCAGCTCCTCGATCTCGAACGCGTCCTTGACCAGGCGCAGCCCGGACAGGAAGACCTCGAACTCCTCGTCCCGCTCGGCGGTGATCCGGTCCGCGAGGGCCTCCTCGACGCCCGCGTCGTGGCGGCGCAGCACGCGCGCCGGGCCGGTGGCGGCGCGCAGGTCCGCGCGGGCGGTGCGCACGTCCCGGCAGGGCAGGCCGAACAGCCGCTCGCTCTCGGTCAGGCTGTTGCGGCGGCCGTCCCACAGCTCGCCGTGGCCGTCCAGCCAGAACTCGCCGTTGTCGGTGCGGGAGCGGTCGCGCAGGTAGAGCACGGCCTCGTGGCCGCTGTCCCCGGTCGGGGCGAGCACCAGGACGCCGTCCTCGGACTGGTCGCCGGTCAGGTAGGCGTAGTCGGAGGAGGGGCGGAACGGGTAGTCGGTGTCGTTGGCCCGAACCTTGGGGTTGCCGGCCGGGACGACCAGCAGCTCGCCGGGGTAGGCGGCGGACAGCGCGGCGCGGCGGCGGGCGGTGTGCGCGGCCTGCGGGACGGGCTCCAGGGCGGTGCGCTCGGTGTCGGCCCAGCCCTGCTTCATGCTCTCCGCGAGCTCGTCCGTGACCCCGCGGGTCAGGCCGTTCTTCCGGTACTTGATGGTCTCGGCGGGCTCGGTGGTCTCGGCGGGCTCGGTCACTGCGGTCTCCTGGTGAGGGTGAGGGCAGCGGGGTGTTTCGCTACGCTGCCCCGTCCGTCGGTGTGCGTCCCGTACGGTATATCGAACACTGCCGCAAGAGAAGAGGCCCAGCGTGAACGACGCCGAGGAATCCGTCCGGGGCGTCCTCGCCGCCAACCTGAAGCGGGTGCGGGCCCAGCGCGGACTGTCGCTGTCCGAGCTGTCCCGGCGGGCCGGGGTCGGCAAGGCGACGCTCTCCCAGCTGGAGTCCGGGGCCGGCAACCCGACGCTGGAGACGGTGCTCGGGCTGTCCCGGGTGCTCGGCGTGCCGATCTCCGACCTGGTCGAGGCCCGGCCGGCCGGCGAGGTGACGGTGGTGCGGGCGGCCGAGGCCGAGGTGCTCAGCGGGCGGGGCGTCGACCTGCGGCCGCTGCGCCGGATCGAGTCCGGGGACACCGTGTTCGAGCTCTACGACCAGGTGGTGCGCACCGGCGCCGCGCAGGAGTCCGGCGGCCACACCGGCACCGAGCACACCGTCGTCCAGGCCGGCCGGCTGGGCGTGCGGGTGGACGGCCGCGAGATCGAGCTCGGCCCGGGCGACTACATCGGCTTCGACGCCGCGCTCCCGCACGCCTACACCGCGCTGGACGGCGAGCCGGTCCGCTCGGTGCTGGTGCTGCAGTACCGGGCCGAGCAGCACGGCCACCTCGCCGAGGCCTCGCCGGTCCGGCCGGCCGCGTGGGGGCTCTGGCACTGACGCTCCGGCGCCGGGGCTCCGGTATCGGACGGCCTGACGGGCGGTTCGGTGGCCGGCTCGGCGGGCGGTTCGATGGACGGTCGGATCGTTCGGAATACCGAACGAGCGGGTGGGTGCGGCAGGATGATCATCATGACGGACGCACTCACCTGGCTCGCCGAACCCGAATCGATCGCCTACGGAGGTTACAGCGTCGTGCTCGCCCGCGGCCTGGAGCCGGAGGAACTGGCGGCCCGGCTCGCCGAAGGGCTCCCGGAGCGCACGGCGCGGCCGCTCGACGAGCTCACCGCCGAGGACCTGGTGGAGGAGTACGAGCTGGAGTTCGCCGGCGGCATCGAGGACATCGCGCTGCACCACGGGCGCAGCGGCGACCTCGCCTTCGCGGTGGCGTACGGCTACTGGCAGGGGGAGCTGAGCGTCCGGCCGGAGGTCTCGCGCGGCGGCGCCGAGGTCTACCACCTGGAGTTCGAGGAGGAGAACGGCAAGCCGGTGCCGCCGTTCTTCAGCGCCCACCGGGAGGGGCGGGAGGTCTGCTCCCTCAACCTCCACCTGGACCCCTCCTGGGGCCCCGGCGACGTCCAGGGCGAGCCGGCCACCGCCGCCGCCCTGACGGCCGAGCTGGCCGCCGTCGGCCTGCCCGACCACGACCGCGCGGGCGACGACCTCCACCGCACCTGCCTGGAGGTGCTCGGCCGCCACTTCGGCCTCACCCTGCCGCGCGACCTGGTGCGGGAGGAAGCCCTCCCGGCCCTCCTGCTGGAGACCGACTGACGGGGGTGGCCGGCCGAGGCTCCGGCCGGCGCGCCCCCTGCCCTGACCCTGATCCCCCGGCGGCCGCGGAGGCGGCGCGCCGGGCGGGGTGGGGTGCGGGGTCAGAGCCGTTCGTCAGCCGAGCGTCAGCGACCGGGAGCGGGTCCGCCAGGCCTTGTCATCGGCGCGCTTGAAGGAGCGTGACATCGCTGATCAACTCCCCTCTCCGACGGGTGACTTGGCGGGCTCCCGTGCTCACCGGGGTGCCTGACGCCGATTCTGCGCGAGGTCGGTGGGCGAGGAGAATCCCAGAAATCTGGGACATGTCCGTGCCACCCTTCGCCGTGAAGGCCCGTTCGGGCGCGAGGGCAGTCGGCCTGGACTCCGAGGTGTGCGGCCCGAAGCCCGAGCCGGGGTGAACCGGGGCGAACCGGCTCGGGCCGGGACGAACCGGGCCGAGCCGGGCCCCGGGTGCGTCAACCCGCCGTGCGGATGTCCGCCCTGGGGCGCGAACTGCGCGGGAACGGCCCGTGAATTGTTCCCCGGTCGGGTGACGGTGCGGCCGGTCGGTGGGGCCCTGCGGGCATCATGGGCCGCGACACGGGACGTCGCGGAACAGGGAGTCGACCGATGGGTAGGCCGATGGCGGAGTTCGGTTGCGCGAAGTGCTACGGCGAGGACGAACGGGCGGTGTGGGGGCGGCAGCGGGAGGGCTTCGAGCACGAGGCGGAAGTGGTGGACGGCTCGCGCTTCGCCGTCAACCTGCGGCGCTGCCTGGGGTGTTCGCAGCGGTTCGTGTGGATCTTCACCGAGGTCGTCGACTGGATGGGCGGGGACGACGCCCAGTACGTGACGATCATGCCGGTGACCCCTGAGGAGGCCACCGGCCTGAGGAGCGGCACCCTGCGCCCCCACGCCCTCGGCGCCCTCGGCCGCGACCGCCGCCACCTGAACCACGACTGGCCCACCGGCGGCCCGGCCCGACTGCACTGGCGCTCCGGCCGCTTCCTCGTCGCCGGGGCCCGCTGAGCAGTGGTGCCGCCGCCCTGCCGAAGCGGCAGGGCGGCGAGGGAGTCAGACGCTCCCGAACTCGCCGGACTTGACGCCCGCGATGAAGGACTGCCAGGCGTCCGTACCGAAGGCGAGCTGCGGGCCGTCAGGGTCCTTGCTGTCGCGGACGGGGAGGATGCCCGGGAGGCCGGGGGCGACCTCGATGCACTGGCCGCCGCCGTCGCTGTACGAGGACTTCAACCAGGAGGCGGGCTTGACCGTCGCGATGGGGAACATGGCTTGGATCTCCTTGAGGCGGGTGCGGATGAGCGCCAGCGAGTCCGCACATGAGAGGGCTTGGGCCTGGAGCCAATCGTAAACCCTTGACAGGGAACGGATCTTGTCCTCGTCGTCCCGCTCGACGTAGCCCCGTTGGATGGTTTCGAGGTAGGCCATCCAGTCCCCGTCCGGGGAGGTCAGGAGCGTGAACGGCTTGCTCGAGGGGAGGTTCTCGCCCAGGCTGGACGGCGCGATCTGCAGCATGACGTGGGGAAGGCCGGCGACGCTCTCCAGTCGACGGAGCTGCTCGGCCATGACGAAGGGGCCGCCGACGGGCCGCAGGCAGCTCTCCTCCATGATGATGTGGACGGAGGGGGCCGGGTCCCGGTACAGCAGGGCCTGCCGCGCCATCCGGACATTCAGGCGCTCGATGGCCTTCTCCTCGGGGATGTCGCCCCGCCGGGCCGCGGCGTAGATGAGCGCGGAGGCGTAGGCCCGCGTCTGGAGCAACCCGGGGATGACGTTCATCTCGTAGATCTTGAGGGCGGTGGCCTTGCGCTCGTGCTCGATGTAGGCGAGGAACCCGCCGATCAAGGCGCTGCTCTTGGCCGTCCAGTACAGGAGTTCAAGCGCCTGGCAGGTGTCGAGTTCCTTGTCGCACCGCCGAACGAGGGGCAGCGGCGCGGGGCGGTCGCCGTTCTCGATCATGGAGATGAGTGAATCGCTGTAGTTGGTCCGCCGCCCGAGCTGGACCTGCGTGAGCCCCCTGGCCTTGCGGAAGCGCCGGAGCTGAACGCCGATGGCCGCGTCCGGCGACGAGGTGGGGTCTACTTCCCGATGGGGCATGGTGATTACCCGATTCCACAGTGCTCGCTGTCAAAGTGAAGCTCTTCCGATGCTAGCCGTGATTGGCCACTCTTGGTGAGGGGATAGCAACAGAGAGGAACTAATCGGTGGATATGACGAACAGTCAATGCGGCGAAAGCCTCGTCCTGCGGCGGAACTTCCCGCCGTGCCGATGCGCGCAGTGCGGCGACGCCATCCCCGAAGCGCGGATGAACGCCTCCGCCATGACCCCGGCGGCGCCGCCCGTGCGACGGGTGGCGCCGCCGACCACCCCCTACCGGCCCTCGACCGTCGGCGAGCGGGTCTTCGACGTCCGCTCGGGCCGCTGGGCCGCCTTCATGGGGTGGCAGCACGGCCGCGCCTACCTCCGGCCGCTCGGTGGCGGCATCGAGTGGGACACCGAAGCGCGCTGGCTCACCGACACCGAACAGTGAGATGCCCCATGAGCAGCATGATCGACAAGATCACGGCGGAGGACCGTCGCGCCGCGGCCGACGTCCTCGACGACCTCCAGGCCGTCCTGAACGCCGCCGACGTGAAACTCCCGTCCCTCGGCATCGACTGGCGCTCGGCCAAGGCCACCGGCGTCATTCTGATCGACCTCGGGGCCGCCCGGCCGGACGTCATCGAGCGGCTGGTCGTCGTCCTCCGCAGAGGTATGCGGCCGTAGCCGGAGCCGGCGTCATCACCGCCGGAAGCCTCGTGTTCGCGGCATCGGTCCTCCTGCTGATTCCCGAGCGCGTACCGCCGGTGGCGAGCGCCCTGGTGTTCGTCCTCGTCTTCCTCGCCGCCTCGACGGGCGCGTTCATGCTCGTGGCGGGCTGGATGAGAGTACGTGCATAGCAGCGCGGGCTTCGAGTCGTCTCGAAGCCCGCGCCGAATTCCCCGTCCCTCACGTGCCGTTGAGGGCGTAGCTGCGGAACGTGGCGAGCAGGGGCAGGACTTCGGTCTTGCTGGGGTCCTCGGTGACGGCCCGCATCGCGTCGATCACCGTGTGGGCGATGATCTTGATGACGGGGAGGTCCTCCGCCGGCGCCAGGGTGCCCCAGGCCTTGAGGGTCTGGGTGAGCAGGGCGCTCATCCGGGCACCGATGTTGGAACTGACGGCGTCGGAGATCTCCGCGATCTCCTCGTCGCTCATGGTGGCGCGCAGCCCGAACGCGAGCGCCATCAGGGTGTCCATGGCGTGCTCGCCGTACGCGGCGACCAGCGCCGGGAGCGGCCGTTCACCGGGCCCGCTCGCCGCCAGGGCGGTCAGTGCCTCGTCGTCGTCCTTGAACGCCGCCTCCAGGGCGGCCAAGGCCCGCAGGGCCTCGTCTGCGGTGAGCCCGTCTGTCATGGAAGAACGGTATTGAGCCATCCCGGCTTCCGACAGTGGCGGAAGCCGGGATCACCCCTTCGAGCGAAGCGGGCCCCAATCGGGCCGGTACGCGCCCTCGAAGTGCTCCGCATCCCAGCCGCCGCCCAACCCGGGGGCGAGTGCGGTGACGGCGAGGGCGGCGAAGTCCTCGGCGCGGCCAGCGCGTTCCGCCAGAATGATCGACATGACGATCCGTGGAGTGTTGTTCGATGTCGATGGAACCCTGTACGACTACGAGAAGGCCGAGGAGTTCGGTCTTCACGAACACCTGGTGGCCGAAGAGCTCTCCGACCGGTTCGAGTCGCCGGCGGAGGCGCTGCGTGTGTGGCGGGAAGTCAGGGAGGAGGAGTACCCGCGCTTCCTGAGCGGCGAGTTGACGTTCGCCGCCCAGAAGGCCGAACGAATACGGCGATTCCTCGCCCAGGCCGGGGTGGTCGGCGCACTCGAGGTGACGGACGAGGCGGCTACGGCGTGGTTCGCGAGCTACGCGGTACGGAGGGATGCGGTCCGGCGGGCGTTCGACGATGCTCAACCGACGCTGGGCGCGTTGGCGGGTCGATTCCGACTCGGTGTCGTATCGAACTCGGTGACCGCGCACCAGCGCGCGAAGCTGGAAGCGATCGGGCTGCTCGGCTACTTCACGGAGCCGTTGGTCTGCTCCCGGGAGCACGGTGCCGCCAAGCCGGCGGCGAGCATCTTCCTGGCGGGCTGCGAGGCCTTGGGATTGGCGCCCGCCGAGGTGGCCTACGTGGGTGACGACTACGAGAAGGACGCGGTCGGAGCGCAGGACGCAGGGTTGCGGGCCATCTGGCTGGACCGCTCGGTTTCCCGAGGGCCCGGTGCCGTGGACGCGGGTATCCGGGTGATCGCCTCGTTGACGGAACTGACGGGTTTGTGATCGGGCAGGTGGCGCACTGGAGCGGCACTGGGCCGACAGCCGTACCGCGGGAGGTTCCGGGATCGGCTTCGCGCCCTCGACGAGGCCCGGCCTAGTCGGGCCGGTGGGCGTGCGCGAACTGCTCCGCGTTCCAGGTGCCGCCGAGTGCGGGGGCGAGTGCGGTGACGGCGAGGGCGGCGAAGTCCTCGGCGCGGCCCGCGCGTTCCGGGAGGGCGCCGAGGAGGGGGGCGCCGGCGGAGCGGGGGAGGTCGGCGAGGTTGCAGCGTTCGGCAAGGCCGGGCTCGGCGGGCCAGGAGCCGACGAGCACGCCCGCGAGGGGGAGTTCGCGGGCCGCCAGGGCCTCCGCCGTCAGGGAGACGATGTTGAGCGTGCCGAGTCCGGCGGAGGCGATCAGCAGCACCTCGGCCGGAAGCCCGGCGTCGAGCACCGCCCGGGCCTGGTCGGCGAGGGTGCGGCCCTCGTCGTCGTAGCGGACCAGCAGTCCGCCCGCGCCCTCCACCAGCACCAGGTCGTGGGTGGCGGCCAGTTCGGCGACCTCGGTCACCACCTCGGCGGGGGAGAGGTACGGCATCCCGGCCCGCCGGGCCGCGGTGTCGGGTGCCAGCGGCTCGGGGTAGCGCACCAGCTCACGAATCGTCAGTTCGCCTGCCAGGCGCCGGACTTCGGCCGCGTCCCCGGGCTCATCGGGGGAGACGCCGGTCTGCCCCGGCTTGAGCACCGCGACCTTCCGCCCGGCCCGCAGCGCCGCCGAGGCGACGGCCGCGGTGGCGACGGTCTTGCCGACGTCGGTGTTGGTCCCCGTCACGAACAGGATGCGCGCGTTCATCCGGACACCGCCGCGGCGGTCACGGCGGCGGCGATGCGTGCCACGTCCTCGTCCTCCGTCACATAGGGGGGCATGGTGTAGATCAGGTCCCGGAAGGGCCGCAGCCACACGCCTTCGCGCGCCGCCGCCTCGGTCGCCGCCGGGACGTTCACGGGGTGGTCCAACTGCACGACGCCGATGGCGCCCTGGACCCGTACGTCCCGTACGCCCGGCAGTCCGGCCGCGGCCGCGAGGCCCTCGGCCAGTCCGGACTCGATGCGCTTGACCTCCACCGACCAGTCCTGCCCGAGCAGCAGCTCCAGCGAGGCGTTGGCGACGGCGCAGGCCAGCGGGTTGCCCATGAACGTCGGCCCGTGGGCGAGCACCGGCACCTCGCCGCGGCTGATCCCGTCGGCGACCTCGCTCGTGCACAGCGTGGCGGCCAGCGTCAGGTAGCCGCCGGTCAGCGCCTTGCCCAGGCACATCACGTCCGGCGAGACGCCCGCGTGGTCGGCGGCGAACAGCGCGCCGCTGCGCCCGAAGCCGGTGGCGATCTCGTCGAAGACCAGCAGCACCCCGTACCGGTCGCACAGGTCGCGCAGCATCCGCAGGTAGGCCGGCGAGTGGAAGCGCATCCCGCCGGCGCCCTGGACCACCGGTTCGACGATGACGGCGGCCAGCTCGTCGGCGTGCCGGGCCATCAGCTCCTCGAACCGCGCCGCGTACGCCGGGTCGAGCGGGGCGTCGAACCCGGCCGGCGGCTCGGGGGCGAACAGCTGGCCGGGCAGCACCCCGCCCCACAGGTGGTGCATCCCGCCGTCCGGGTCGCACACCGACATCGGGTGGAAGGTGTCCCCGTGGTAGCCGCCGCGCCAGGTGAGCAGCCGGCGCTTGGCCGGCCGCCCGGTGGACTGCCAGTACTGGAGGCACATCTTCATCGCGACCTCGACGGCCACCGAGCCCGAGTCGGCGAGGAAGACGTGCCGCAGCGGCTCCGGGGTGATCTCCACCAGCGTGGCCGCCAGCCGGACGGCGGGCTCGTGGGTGAGCCCGCCGAACATCACGTGGCTCATCCGCCCCAGCTGGTCGCGCACGGCCTCGTCCAGCACCGGGTGCCGGTAGCCGTGGATCGCCGCCCACCAGGACGACATCCCGTCGACCAGCTCGCGCCGCCCGCCCGCGACCGGTTCGGCCAGGCGCAGCCGCACTCCGGAGGCGGACTCGACCACGTACGGGGTGACGGTCCCGGGCATCGGCCCGTACGGGTGCCAGACGTGGGCGCGGTCGAGGGCGAGCAGGTCGGTCGCGGATACGGGCGGCTGGAGCATGGTGCGTTCTCCGGAGGAGTCGGAACTGTCAGGCGTTGGGCGCGAGTTCGGTGCCGGCGCCGCGGCGGCGGACCTTCACCAGGTCGCCGCGGAGCTCGTCGTCCGATGCCTCGGACGCCTCCCCGGCCGGTGCGGACGGGGCGTGGGCGTGCCCGCCGCACGGCCCGCAGCCGCCGCCGCTGCCGCACGCGGAGGCCGCGCTGCCGCAGCCGCCGGAGGCGTGGCCGGCCTGGGCGGCCTCGGCGACGTCCGCGCGGTGGCGCGGCAGGGTGGCCTCGCCGGCGCCCTCGACCTCGAAGCCGGCGTCCTTGATCATGTCGAGGTCGGTCTGCCCGGCCTGGCCCTCGCTGGTCAGGTAGTCGCCGAGGAAGATGGAGTTGGCGATGTGCAGGCCGAGCGGCTGCATCGAGCGCAGGTGCACCTCGCGGCCGCCGGCGATCCGTACCTCGGTGTCCGGGTTGACGAAGCGGACCATCGCCAGGATGCGCAGGCAGCGCTGCGGGGTGAGGTTCCACTCCTTGGCGAGCGGGGTGCCCTCGAACGGGATCAGGAAGTTGACGGGGACGGAGTCCGAGCCCAGCTCGCGCAGCGCGAAGACGACGTCGACCAGGTCCTCGTCGCTCTCGCCCATGCCGGCGATCAGGCCGGAGCAGGCGGACAGCCCGGCGCCGTGCGCCTTCTGCACCGTGTCGACCCGGTCCGCGTAGGTGTGGGTCTTGGTGATGGTCCCGTAGGTGCCCTCGGAGGTGTTGAGGTTGTGGTTGTAGGCGTCGGCGCCGGCCGCCTTGAGCCGCTCCGCCTGGTTGTCGGAGAGCAGGCCGAGGCAGACGCAGATCTCGACCTCGGGGTCGGCGTCCTTGATGGCGGCCATGGTGTCGGTGACCCGGTCGATGTCGCGGTCCGTCGGGCCGCGGCCGCTGGCGACCAGGCAGACCCGCTTGGCGCCGCCGGCCACCCCGGCGCGGGCGGCGTCGGCGGCCTGGTCCGGCTTGAGCCAGGTGTACTTGAGGATCTCGGCCTTGGACCCGAGCCGCTGCGAGCAGTACGAGCAGTCCTCCGGGCAGAGCCCGCTCTTCAGGTTCACCAGGTAGTTGAGCTTGACCCGGCGGCCGAACCAGCGGCGGCGCACCTTGCCGGCGGCGGCGACCACGTCGAGCAGCTCGTCGTCGGTGGTGGCGAGGACGGCCAGGGCCTCCTCGCGGGTCGGGACTTCGCCGCGCAGGCCCTTGGCGGTGAGGGTATCGAGCAGATCCATGGGGCGATCCTGCCTGGTGGCGATCGAGCGGCGCCAGAGCAAACCCGCCAGAAGATCGGTGTGAGGATGTGCCGATTGCCACAGTGTCGAAGGTCACGGTTCCGCCGCTGGTCACGAGCTTGACGCGGGGCCGGACCTCCGGTTACCGGCCGGTAGCGATCGGGATGGCGAGCGGGGTGCCGGACGGTCGGCGGCCGACCGGCGGCGGGCCGGTGGCGGGCCGGTGGCGGCCTCCGGCGGACGATGATCCACAACCCCCGACCCCGTGATCCACGCCACGCCGGGGGTGCTTAGAATCTGCGCCATGACCACGCAGGGGGAGCACACCCCGACTCCGGGAGAAGGCCGGGACGACCGGGCAGGGCAGCGGACCGGCGGGGGCGCCGACACCGACGGGGGGACGGACCTCAGGCGGGGCCGCCGGCTGACGGGCCGTCGAGCGGCCGGCTGGATCGTCGTCGTCGGAGTGGTCGCGGCCGGCGGATGGCTCATCACCCGCCCGATGCCCGGCGACTACATACCCGGGCTCGGCCCGTCCACCAAGGACTCGTCCGCGACACCGCGCGTGGTGGGCGCCCCGCCACCGCGCACCGACCCCGAGGCCCTCAACGTCGACAACCTCTTCCCCGCCCAGCGGCCGGTCGAGGTCGGCGCCTTCAAGGCGCGGCGCAACGGCGTCCGGCAGGGCGAGAACTGCGTCGAGGTGCTCCAGGACCGCGGCCAGGACCCGCTGAAGGACACCGGCTGCCAGGGCTACCTGACCGTCAGCTTCAGCGGCCAGGACCACCCGGTGCTCAGCAGCGTCACCCTGCTGCGCTTCCCCGACCAGCCCTCCGCCGCCAGGGCCGCCGACGCCCTGCGGACCAAGCCCGGGGCGGTCGCCTTCATGCTCGCCGACACCACCACCGGCCCCGTCCAGGCCCCGGGCGCCAAGCAGGGCGGCGACCCGCGGGTCGAGGCGGTCGGGCACTACGTGACCGTCACCAGCTCGCGGCCCGGCGACGGCCGCCCGGCGGGCTCCGCCCCGAGCGGCACCGGGGCGCCGACCACGCCCGGCCAGCCGGCCACCGGCGCGGCGCCCAGCACCGAGCAGACCCTGGACGAGGCCACCCGGGCGCTCTCCTACGCGGCGGGCTCGCCGTTCGCCTGGATGTGACGGCGCTCCCCGGCTGCGACAGCGGCCCGTTCTGACGTGACGACGCCCCCGGAAGCCGAAGCTTCCGGGGGCGTCGACGTACAGCCGGTTCAGGCCCCGGCTCAGCCGCCGAGCCGGTCCACCGAGGTCACCCGCAGCACCGCGCGGCCCTCCTCGTCCGAGCCGTACAGGTCGACCTCGGCGCTGATGCCCCAGTCGTGGTCGCCCTCCGGGTCGTCGAAGATCTGCCGGACCCGCCAGGAGGAGTCCTCCTCCTCGATGAGCAGCATCTTCGGGCCGCGCGCGTCCGGGCCGGTGCCGAGGTCGTCGTACTCCTCCCAGTACCCGTCCATGGCGTCCGCCCAGCGGTCCGCGTCCCAGCCGTACTCGCCGTCCAGGTCGGCGAGCTCCTCGTAGTGCTCCAGCGCGCACAGCTCGACCCGGCGGAACATCTCGTTGCGCACCAGGACGCGGAAGGCGCGGGCGTTGGCGGTGACCGGCGCCGGCTTGTCGTCCAGCCGCACCTCGGCGGCCTGCGGCTCGGTCGGGTTGGCGAGCTGCTCCCACTCGTCCAGCAGGCTGGAGTCGACCTGGCGGACCAGCTCGCCGAGCCAGGCGATGACGTCCTTGAGGTCGTCGGTCTTCACGTCCTCGGGGACGGTCTGCTCCAGCGCCTTGTACGCGCCGGCCAGGTAGCGCAGCACGATGCCCTCGGTGCGGGCCAGCTCGTAGAAGCCGACGTAGTCCGAGAAGGTCATCGCCCGCTCGTACAGGTCGCGGACCACCGACTTCGGCTGGAGCTGGTGGTCGCCGATCCACGGGTGCGCCCGGCGGTACACCTCGTAGGCGTGGGTGAGCAGCTCCTCCAGCGGCTTCGGGTAGGTGATCTCCTGGAGCCGCTCCATCCGCTCCTCGTACTCGATGCCGTCGCGCTTCATCTCGCCGACGGCCTCGCCGCGGGCCTTGTTCTGCTGCGCGGCGAGGATCTGGCGCGGGTCGTCCAGGGTCGCCTCGACGATGGAGACGACGTCCATCGCGTACGAGGGCGAGGTCGGGTCGAGCAGTTCGAAGGAGGCCAGCGCGAAGGTGGACAGCGGCTGGTTGAGCGCGAAGTTCTCCTGGAGGTCCAGGGTGAGGCGGACGATCCGGCCCTCGGCGTCCGGCTCCGGCAGCCGCTCCACCACGCCGCCCTCCAGCAGCGAGCGGTAGATGGCGATCGCGGTGCGGATGTGTCGGCGCTGCGCGGCGCGGTCCTCGTGGTTGTCGGTCAGCAGCTTGCGCATCGCCTCGAAGGCGTTGCCCGGGCGGCCGATCACCGACAGCAGCATCGCGTGGCTCACCTTGAACCGGGAGACCAGCGGCTCCGGGTCGGCGCCGATCAGCTTGTCGAAGGTCTCCTCGGTCCAGCCGACGAAGCCCTCCGGGGCCTTCTTCCGGACGACCTTGCGCTTCTTCTTCGGGTCGTCCCCGGCCTTGGCGATCGCCTTGTCGTTCTCGATCACGTGCTCCGGCGCCTGGGCCACCACCTGGCCGACGGTGTCGAAGCCGGCCCGGCCGGCCCGGCCGGCGATCTGGTGGAACTCGCGGGCGCGCAGGATGCGCACGCGCTGCCCGTCGTACTTGGACAGGGCGGTGAACAGCACCGTGCGGATCGGCACATTGACGCCGACACCGAGCGTGTCGGTGCCGCAGATGACCTTCAACAGGCCCGCCTGGGCGAGGCGTTCGACCAGCCGGCGGTACTTCGGCAGCATGCCCGCGTGGTGCACGCCGATGCCGTGGCGCACGTAACGGGACAGGTTGCGGCCGAACTTGGTGGTGAAGCGGAAGCCGCCGATCAGGTCGGCGATGGCCTCCTTCTCCGCCTTCGAGCACATGTTGATGCTCATCAGCGACTGGGCCCGGTCCACCGCCTCCTTCTGGGTGAAGTGCACGACGTAGACCGGCGCCTGGCCGGTCTGCAGCAGCTCCTCCAGGGTCTCGTGCATCGAGGTGCGGCGGTACTCGTAGAACAGCGGCACCGGGCGGGTCGCGTTGCGCACCACCGTGGTCGGCCGGCCGGTGCGGCGGGTCAGGTCCTCCTCGAAGCGGCGGACGTCGCCGAGCGTCGCGGACATCAGCAGGAACTGCGCCTGCGGCAGCTCCAGCAGCGGGATCTGCCAGGCCCAGCCGCGGTCCGGCTCCGCGTAGAAGTGGAACTCGTCCATGACCACCTGGCCGATGTCCGCCCGGGTGCCGTCGCGCAGCGCGATCTGGGCGAGCACCTCGGCGGTGCAGCAGATGATCGGCGCGGTCGGGTTCACGCTCGCGTCGCCGGTCATCATGCCGACCTGTTCGGTGCCGAACATCTTCACCAGGTCGAAGAACTTCTCCGAGACCAGCGCCTTGATCGGCGCGGTGTAGAAGGTCCGCTTCCCCTCCGCCAGCGCGGCGAAGTGCGCCCCCGCCGCCACCAGGCTCTTGCCCGACCCGGTCGGCGTCGCGAGGATCACGTTGTTCCCCGACACCAGCTCGATCAGCGCCTCCTCCTGTGCCGGGTACAGCGTGATCCCGCGCTCCTCCGACCAGGCTGCGAACGTCTCGTACAGCGCGTCGGGGGTGGCGGGCTTCGGCATCAGATCAAGGAGGGTCACCCGGCTATCTTGCCTGCTCGCCGCCACCCCGGGCAAAGCCCGGTGCCGCGAGGGGAGGGCCGGAGGGGATTCCGCGGACGTCGATCAGGCGGTGCGGGACGGCGGCGGGGCGTCCGTCCCGCTCCGGGGCGTCGCGGCGGACCGGCGGTAAAGCGCGCGGTGGACCAGGGGGAAACCGGTGGGAAGCCGGTGGGAAGCCGGTGGGAAACCGTGCGGCGGACCGGCGGGAAAGCGGAGGGAAACCGGCGGGAACGGGGGAAACGCCGTGGTCGGCCGGGGTGTGCGGCTCGACGGAGGAACGGGTTCGTCCGGAAACGAGGATACCGGGAAGGAAGTGGGCGAAGACGTTTGAGCGTGCGTCAACTGTCTTTCCAGTACGACACGTTCACGGAATGCGGCGCACGGCATTGTGGACCCGGGGATGGGTTAACCTCCTTCTGGCATGCTCACGTCCCGATCTCGAATTGGGGGATCCCATGGCAATCGGACGACGACAACTCCTCGCCTCCGTCGCGCTCACCGCCCTCGCCGCACCCGTCCTGACCAAGGCGACGGCGACCCGCGCGGCCGCGGCCGAACCCGGAGCCGCAGCCGTACCCGGAGCCGCGGCCACCGGCTCCGGACCGCTGTTCATGCAGATCGTCGCGCACGAGGACGACGACATCCTCTTCATGAACCCGGACCTCTCCAACGCCCTCGCCGACGGCACGCCGTCCGTCACCGTCTTCGTCACCGCGGGGAACGCGACCGGCGACCCGTGCTCCACCGTCTGCTGGGACACCGCCGGCGAACCGCTGCGCACCTGGAACCGGCAGATGGGCGCCGTCAACGCCTACTCCCGGATGACCGGGGTCGGCGACACCGACCCGGCCACCGACGAGGTCGGCCACTGGACGGCCGAGGCCTGGACGGTCGCCGGCAAGCAGGTCGAACGGTACGTCCTCAAGGGCCGGCCGGTGCACCTGATCTTCCTCAACCTGCACGACGCCCGGCTCGGCGGCGTGCTGAACGGCGGCACCGACACCACCGTCGTCCCGAAGGACAGCCCGCTGTCCGGGCCGTCCACCTACACGGCCGCGGACGTCGTCGAAGTACTGCGCCAGCTGATGGCGACCTACCGGCCGACCGTGCTCCGGGCCCAGGACGAACTCCCGGACCGCCGCTACTCCGGCGACCACTCCGACCACGTCGCCGCCGCGAAGTTCGCCGGCCAGGCCGCCGGCCTCTACGGCGGCAACCTGATCCAGGTGAACTACCGGGACTACAACATCGGCGACGCCCCGGTGAACCTCGACCCGGCGACGGCCGGCGCCAAGGGCGTCCACTTCTCCGAGTACGCCGGCCACGACCACTCCGACGGGAACTACTCCGCCCTCTGGTTCTCCCGGATGTACTACCGCTGGTCGCGCGGCACCTCCTGGGCCGGGCTCAACCAGGACGGCCGCCCGCAGGTCTTCGTCGTCCGGGCCGGCGCCCTCCACACCTACTGGCGCCAGGCCGACGGCAGCTGGGGCGGCCCGCTCCGGATGGCCGACCCCGGCGGGCGGATCGCCCCCGGCATCGCCGTCGGCACCAACGCCGACGGCCGACTGGAGGTCTTCGCCCGCCGCCTCACCGACCACCACCTCCTCTCCCTGCCGCAGGCCGTGCCCAACGGCCGCTGGTGGGACAGCTGGGCCGACCACGGCAACCCCAACACCGGACTCGGCAACGAGGACCAGGTCGGCGTACCCGCCGTCGCCAACTCCCTGGACGGGCGGCTGGAACTCTTCGTCAAGAACGGCGGCGGCGGCCTCAGCGGCATCCGGCAGACCACCCCGAACGGCGTGTGGACGGGCACCTGGACGGACTTCGGCGGCACCGACCTCCAGGACCCGGTCACCGCGATCCGCAACGGCGCCGGGGCGATCGAGGTGTTCGCCGCCACCCGCACCGCCGTCCTCGGCTGGCACCAGAGCACCCCGAACGGCGCCATCACCGGCCCCGACCCGATCCCGGACGCCCGCCCGGCCAGCCCGCCCAAGGCCGCCCTCGACCAGGACGGCCGCATCGAACTCGCCTACCGCGAGGTCGGCACCGGCGCGGTGCTGGTCAGCTACCAGACCCGGCCCGGCGGACCGTGGAGCCGGACCCCGGCCCCCCTCGGCGGCCACGGCGGCGTCGGCGAACCGGCCACGGCCACCCTCGCCGGCCGCGTCGTCCTGTTCGAACGCAACGCCGCCGGCGGCGTCAGCACCACCGCCCAGACCGCCCCCGACAGCGGCTACGGCCCCTGGCAGGACCTCGGCGGCACCGTCCTCGACCACCCGGCCGCCCTCACCGACGGCACCGGCGTCCTCCACCTCTTCGCCATCGGCACCGACGGCCGGGTGTACCTCCGCACGGCCACCACCCCCACCACCTTCGACCCCTGGCAGAGCCTGCCGCTCTGACCGCCTCTTCCGGCGGCTGTTCGGGAGCACTCCCGAACAGCCGCCGGAGCGGATGACCGGCGAGGCCACCCGAGGGGCAGCGACTGACGGGTCAGAAGGGAGCGGTGGGCGGCTGCTCGGCCAGCTGCGGCGCGTTCGTGCAGCCCTGGGCGCGGACGATCGCCTTCGCGGTGCGCAGGGCGGCGGCGATCCGGATCCGGTGGACCTCGGTGACAGGAGTGTCCGAGGACCAGCGGTCGCCGGTGATCGTGATCTCGCGGTACGGCCAACTGGACGGCTGTCCGTTCTGCTCCAGGTAGTCGCAGCGCAGCAGCAGCTGCACGGTGCCCTCGTGGAACAACCAGCCCTGGGCTCCCGGGCCGAAGTCCAGTGACACGGGAAGGTTCGGTTCCCAGCCCGTCGCCTCGGCCTTGGTCTTCGCCCGCTGGAACTTCTCGTCGCGAATCCGGGTGGCGATGTTCGCGACCGCGTGGCTCAGCGAGCTGTCGCCCTTCCACCTGACATTGCAGGCGGGGTCGTGGGGGTACTCCCGGTCCGTGAGCGCCTTCTCGTCCTGCCAGGCGAGGGTCTTGTGGCCCTTGCCGGACAGCGTGGCGAGGTCGTCGTGCGTGAACGCGTTCCAGCAGGCACTCTGCGGCACGTCCACCCCCTGCCAGGGCTTGACGTACCAGAGCCCGCCGCCGACCCCGGCCACGAGCACCGCCGCGCCGAGCGCGATCGGCAGGACTCCGCGGCGGCGCGGACGCTCAGCCATCGGCCTTCTCCTTCGGCAGCGCCGGCACGGCCGGGGCGGCGCTGGGCAGCTGCACCTGGTTGGTGCACTGGTACTCGGCGGCGGCGACCCGGGCGATCTTCAACGCGGCATCGGCGTACGCCTGGCGTGCCTTGGCCGGGGAGACTCCGTCGACCGGTTCGCCACCGACCTCGACGCGGACGTACGGCGGGGCCTTGCGGTCGGGCTTGTCCGCCGTGGGGACCTGGAAGTCGCACCGCACGTAGAGCCGGACGGGGTGATCCGGGTCGCCGCCGGCCAGCCCCACCGCGCCGGGGCCGAAGTCCAGGTCGACGACGGCGTGGTGCTGCCCGGTGTCCCGTGCGCGGTCGGCGTCGACACCGTCCCAGGCGGGGGCGACCCGGGCTTCGAGGAGGAAGCCCCCGGAGCCGTCGTCCGGATTCCAGACGACGCGGCAGTCGGTACTGCGGATCCCGGGCTCGTCCGGCGCGGTCGGCGTCTGGATCCGGGCCCGCGGCACGGTCTCGTACACCTTCCCGTACCGCCCGGCCAGCGGCTTCAGGTCGTCCCTCGACAGCGCGGACCAGCAGGCACTCTGCGCGATCTCCAACGACCGCCACGGCTGCCAGGCCCACAGCCCGCCCCCCACGACGGCGGCAACGGCGAGGCCCCCGGCCAGGGGCCGCATCACCCGGGGCCGCCGCCACCACGGTGGCGGCGGCGGAGGATCGTCGGGCGAACGCGGGATGACGTGTGCGACGTCGACCACGGGTCATCACTCCTTGGCGGCGGCTGCTGCCGCCTGTTGCTGTTGGAAGAGGCGATGGCCGGTGTTGCAGCCGGCGTCGAGGCTGGCCGAGCCCTGGCGGGCCAGCTCGCTCAGGTAGTTCGGGTCGAGCCCGGCGTCGCGGCCGGCGCTCTGGACGGCGTCGACGACCGCCTGCTGGGAACCGGTGACCGAGGTGGCCACCTTGGTTCCGGCGTCGTCCGCCGCCTGGTTGGTCGTGTCGACGTGGTAGCTGTTCGCCACGTTGGTCATGATCTCGTCGACCTGGTCGTTGATGAGTCCGCCGACCTTGGGTATCTTCTCGGCCGCGACGCCGCCGGTGTAGTCCCAGACGGTCTTGGCGATGTCCTTCTTCGCGTCGATCGCGTCGTTGACCTCCTGGTCGGAGACCGCGTGGTTGTGGAAGATCTCGTCCGACATGGCGCTGGTGATCAGGCCGGTGACGATCCCACCCGGCTTGGTCACGTTCTCGATCGACATGCCCAGGTCCTTGTGGAGCTCCGGGTGGGCCATGACCTGCTGGATCTGGGCGGTCTGGTAGGCCTGCTGGGCGGTGGCGATGGAGGCGTACGCGTCCGTGTCCCGACCGACGGCCAGCAGGAGCCGCTGGACGTCCTTCTGCGCGAACTCGGTGGCGACACCCGGGGCGGGTGCCACGCCCGGAGTCGGCTCCTTCGCGCCCGGTCCCTCCAGGGAGTTCTCGATGTCCGCGATGTAGTTGGCGGTCATGTTGCCGACGCTGCCGTTGAGGTCGGCGAACACCCCGCCGTGCAGCAGGCTCGGTCCGTCGCCGTTGCCGAAGCGCTGCACGACCTGCTGCATCACCGCGCTCATCTCCGGCGTGTGCGGCGGGTACTTGCCCTGGGTGTCGTCCCAGGCGCGGCCGGTGGCGGCGGCCTCCAGGGCGTGTCCGAGCGGCCCGACGTTGGACGGGTCGGCCGGGCCGCCTTCGAGCGGGCGCAGCGGGTAGTTCATGTCGACGAGGACGGAGTTGTTCCCGGAGTCGGTGAACAGCTTGAAGTAGGTGTTCTGGCCGCCGGTGCTCTTGACGCTGCCGTCCGGGTTGTAGGTGGTGACCGGGTCGTTGAAGAACTTGGTGGCGGCCTCGGGGCTGTGGCCGAACGCGTCCAGGATGCCGGACAGCGGGTTGAAGCCCTTGAGGTTGCCGTCCTTGTCCGGCTGGCCGATGAACTTGAACTCGTCGAACGGGTAGCCGCCGCTGCGGTAGGCCGGGACCTCCCAGCGGGTCGGGTTCTCCTGGGTCAGCTGGGTGACGTGCTGGGCGACCGGGTTCAGGAAGTGCGCGTCGTACGACCCGTTCCGCAGCAGGTTGGCCATGATCTGGTAGCCGTACGGGCTCTTCACGGGGTCGGCACCGGGCCGGAGCGGGATCTGGGCGGCCCCGGCGGCGCGGAACCTCTTCTCCCATTCGTCCGAGACGTGCAGCGGCTGCTTGGTGTCGGTCGCGGTGGCCAGGGTGAGGCCCAGGTCCTGCTGGATGCCCTTGATCGCCGCGGTGCGGGCCGAGCTGTTGGCGTAGTCGCCGCTCTGCGCCATCGCGCCGTACTTGGCCATGAAGGTCGCCGGGTCCTGGTTGCCGTAGAAGGAGGTGGCGAACCGCGGGTCGTTCTTGTGGTGGTCCAGGATGTCCTGGAGGTGCTTGAGCTGGGCGTCGGAGGCCTGGTCGCCCAGGCTGAGGATGTAGGTGGCCGCCTTGGCCTCCTCCTCCGGGATGCCGCCGACGGGGTTGGCGTTGAACGCGGTGCCGTCGCTGCCGGTGTCGTCGCCCAGGGCCCTGGAGGCGTCGAGGTCGGCCTCGGTGGCGCGGTCGATCGCGTCGCCGATGGCCTTGGCGGCGGTCTCGGCCTTGGCCTTCCAGCTCTTGGCGTACTCGGCGTCCTTCTTGTCCGCCTGGTTGGTGGGCGGCGGCCAGTGGACCGCGCCCTCGCCGTCGACGGTGAGGCCGGCGTCCGTGGCGTTCCGGACCGCGGTGGTGAGGTCGTTCTTCGCGGCCGTGATCTCGGTGTGGGCGTCGCGCAGTGTCTTCGCCAGGGCCGAGGCCTCTTCGAAGGCGGCGTGGATCTGGTCGCGGGCCCAGGTGAGTTTGGCGTTGGCGAGTCCGGCGGCGTCGCCGTGCCAGCCGGACTGCTGGATGGTGCCGATGACCTCGTTCTGCATCCGCTGGGTGAGGTCCCACTTGCGGACGAGGCTCTCGAAGTCGCCCGCCGCGGAGGCGAGGCTGCCGAGGTCGACCTGATTGAGCTGACTGTACGTCACCATGGTGGTGCTGCTTCCCCCGTGTGTGCTGTGGCTAGCTGGTGGCGCCCTGCGTCTGGTTGAAGTTGGCCTGGATGTCGGAGTCGGTCCTGCTGTAACTCCGGGCCGTGGTCTGCAGGTTGGTCCCGACCTCGCCGACGGTGCTCTGGAGGCTCGCGGACTGGTTGGTCCAGGTGCCCCAGGTGCCGGTGAGCGTGCCGCCGAGGTTCCAGCCCTTGAGCGACGCGGCGGCGGCGTTGACGTGTTCGCCGGGCTGGTCGCACTCCGTCTTGACGGAGTCCCGCAGGGCGAAGGCGTTCTGTGCGGCCTGCTGGAGCGCGCCGGCGTTCACGGCGATGGTCTTGCCGCCGCCCGCCGGGGCCAGTGAGACCGGGGCGGCGTTGGCCCCGGCGAGGTCCGGGAACTGCTTCTTCGCGGCTTCGGTCAGATTGCCCTTGTCGTCGAAGAGCCACGGATTCATACGGCGCTCGAATTCGAGGTCGGTCATTTTTCCATACCCCCCAGGTAAAGATCGGCATGGATCTTACTATTTATGCGGCGAGGAATTCGATGAATTGGATATTTATATGTGGTTAACAACTGGTTAATCGCGACAGGAGTGGCGCGTCGATATGTGCCGATCCGCACATTGCCCGACGCGCGGCGGCATGCCAGAGTGCCGGGCATGAACCATCCGCTCGCGGCCGAGCCGCGCCCCTCCGTCCTCGCCGCTCCCGCCCCCGCGCACGTCTTCGACTGGCTCGACGAGACGGCCGCGATGCGGGCGGAGGCCGGGCTGACGCGGACGTTGCGCAGTCGGGGGGCGGACGACGCGGTGCTGGACCTCGCGGGGAACGACTACCTGGGGCTGACCAGGCATCCGGTGGTCGCCCGGGCGGCGGCGGACGCGGCGCTGCGGTGGGGCGGGGGCTCGACGGGGTCGCGGCTGGTGACCGGGACGACGGCGCTGCACAGCGAACTGGAGGAGGAGTTGGCCGAGTTCTGCGGGGTGGAGGCCGCGCTGGTGTTCTCCTCCGGGTACACGGCCAACCTCGCGGCGCTGACCGCGCTCACCGACCCGGACACCCTGATCGTTTCCGACGCCTACAACCACGCCTCCCTCATCGACGGCTGCCGGCTCTCCCGCGCCGACGTCCACCGGGCCCCGCACAGCGACCCGGCGGCCGTGGCCGAGGTGCTCGCCGGGCGGGCGCAGCGGCGGGCGCTGGTGGTGACCGACTCGGTGTTCTCGGTGGACGGCGACGCGGCCCCGCTGCCCGCGCTGTCGCAGGCCGTCCGCGCGCACGGCGCCGCGCTGCTGGTGGACGACGCGCACGGGCTGGGCGTGCTCGGCCCCGGCGGCACCGGGGCGCTCGCCGCGGCCGGGCTGGCCGGGCAGCCGGACACGGTGGCCACCGCCACCCTGTCCAAGTCGCTCGGCTCGCAGGGCGGCGTCGTCCTCGGCCCGCGCCGGGTGATCCGGCACCTCACCGAGACCGCCCGCACCTTCATCTTCGACACCGGCCTCGCCCCGGCCGCCGCCGGGGCCGCCCTCGCCGCGCTGCGCCTGCTGCGCGCCGAGCCGGCCCGCGCCGAGCGCGCCCGCGAGGTCGCCCGCACCCTGGCCCGGCAGCTCACCGCCGCCGGACTGCACGCCTGCGACCCGCAGGCCGCGGTGGTCTCCGTCCGCGCCCCGGGCCCGGAGGCCGCCGTCGCCTGGGCCGCCGACTGCCGCCGCGCGGGCCTCGCCGTCGGCTGCTTCCGCCCGCCGTCCGTCCCGGACGGCATCTCCCGCCTGCGCCTCACCGCCCGGGGCGACCTGACGGACGGGCAGATCGCCGAGGCCGTCCGCATCGTCGCCGAGCTGGCGCCGGTGGGTGCGCGGGGCTGAGGCTCCGGAGCGGACGGAGCGTCCTACTTCTTCTTGGCCCGGCTCGGTTGCACCCGGGTGGGTTCGCCGGCGGCCTTGGGGTGGTCGGGCGGGTAGGGGAGTTCGCCGAGGCCCTCGTCGTGGAGCTGCTTGTCGTACAGCTCCAGCAGGGGCTCCAGGCGGAAGGCCTGGCCGTCCATCCCGGCGTTGAGGTCGCCGAGTTCGGCGAAGCGGGCGGGGACGGTGCGCAGGTCGAAGTCCTCGGGGGCGGCGTCGTCCAGCTCCTCCCAGCGCAGCGGGGCGGAGGCGGTGGCGCGGGGGCGGGCGCGCAGGGAGTAGGCGGAGGCGATGGTGCGGTCGCGGGCCATCTGGTTGTAGTCGACGAAGATCCGCTCGCCGCGCTCCTCCTTCCACCAGGCGGTGGTGACCTTCCCGGGCATCCGCTGCTCCAGGACCCGGCCGAGGGCGATCACCGCGTGCCGCCCGTCGGTGAAGGTCCACTCGGGCACCAGCGGCACGTACACGTGCAGGCCGCGCCCGCCGGAGGACTTGGGCCAGCCGCGCAGCCCGTACTCCTCCAGCAGGGCGCGCAGTTCGTGGGCGGCGCGGACGGCGTCGTGGAAGTCGGTGCCGGGCTGCGGGTCGAGGTCGATGCGCAGTTCGTCGACGTGGCCGGTGTCGGAGCGCCGCACCGGCCAGGGGTGGAAGGTGAGGCAGCCCAGGTTGGCGGCCCACAGGACGGCGGCCGGCTCGGTGGGGCAGATCTCGTCGGCGGAGCGGCCGCTGGGGAACTCGATCCGGGCGGTGGGCAGCCACTCCGGCAGGCCCTTGGGCGCGCGCTTCTGGTAGAAGAACTCGCCGTCCACCCCGTCGGGGAAGCGCTGCAGGGTGGTCGGCCGGTCGCGCAGTCCGCGCAGCACCCCGTCGGCGACGGCCAGGTAGTACTGCGCGACGTCCAGCTTGGTGAAGCCGCGCTCGGGGTAGTACACCTTGTCCGGGTTCGACAGCCGGACGGTGCGCCCGGCGACTTCCAGTTCCACGGCTGAGCCCATGCCCTTCACGCTAAGGGCCGGGCGCCCGGCGCGCGCCCCGGGGCGAAGCGGGCGAGGATCGTTCGCATGGACCTGCCCGTGATGCCACCGGTGGCGCCGATGCTCGCCAAGTCGGTGGCCAAGATCCCGCCCGGGATGCAGTACGAGGCCAAGTGGGACGGCTTCCGTTCGATCGTGTTCCGCGACGGCGACGAGGTGGAGCTCGGCAGCCGTACCGGCAAGCCGCTGACCAGGTACTTCCCCGAGCTGGTCGAGGCGTTCCGGCGGGAGCTGCCGCCGCGCTGCGTGCTGGACGGCGAGGTGGTGATCGCCCGGGACGGCCGGCTGCGCTTCGAGGAGCTGCTGGAGCGCATCCACCCGGCCGCGAGCCGGGTGAAGCTGCTCGCCGAGCGGACCCCGGCCTCCTTCGTCGCCTTCGACCTGCTCGCCCTCGGGGACGAGAGCCTGGTGGACGAGCCGCTGTCGGTGCGCCGCCCGGCCCTGGAGGCCGCGCTCGCCGACGCCGCCGACCCGGTGTTCACCGCCCCCGCCGCCACCGACCTCGACCTCGCCCGGACCTGGTTCGCCGAGTTCGAGGGCGCCGGGCTGGACGGGGTGGTCGCCAAGCCGCTGGACCAGCCGTACCGGCCGGGGGAGCGGAGCATGTACAAGATCAAGCACGAGCGCACCGCCGACTGCGTGGTGGCCGGCTACCGCGAGCACAAGAGCGGCCCGGTGGTCGGCTCGCTGCTGCTCGGCATCTTCGACGACGGCGGCAGGCTGCAGCACGTCGGCGTCTGCGCGGCCTTCCCGATGGCCCGCCGCCGCGAACTCGCCGAGGAACTGGCCCCGTTGCGGATGGACGACCTGTCCCGGCACCCGTGGGGCGGCTGGGCGGACGAGGCCGCGCACGCCGAGGGCCGGCTGCCCGGCGCGGTCAGCCGCTGGACCGGCGGCAAGGACCTCTCCTGGATCGCGCTGCGCCCCGAGCGGGTGGTCGAGGTCGCGTACGACCACATGGAGGGCACCCGGTTCCGGCACACCGCGCAGTTCCGCCGCTGGCGCCCGGACCGCACGCCGGAGAGCTGCACCTACGCGCAGCTGGAGGAGCCGGTCTCGTACGACCTCGGCAGGGTGCTGGGGATCTGAGGACCGGGGATCCGAGGACAAGACGGAGGCCCGACCCGGTGAGCCGGTCGGGCCTCTCGTACGGTCGGCGCGGGTGGGTCAGGAGATGTGCAGCGTGGCGGTGGCGCCCGCGGTGGGCGAGGCCGTCGGGGACGGCGAGGCCGTGGGGGAGGCGGTCGGGGAGGTGGTCGGGGAGGCCGTGGGGGAAACCGAGGGCGAAGCGGTCGGGGAGGCGGTGGGAGACGCAGACGCCGACGCGGAGGCCGAGCCCGAGGCGGGCGGGGTGGGCAGCGTGTAGACGTTGTTCGGCGAGACGATCTGGGTGATCGCCCGCGCCACGAACGTCGAGGGCTCCGAACCGTCGTGCAGGATGTCGGTGTTGAGCATGATGGACAGGCTGGCCTGCGCCTGCGGCAGGTAGAGCACCACGCTCTCGTACCCGGGCAGCGAGCCGTTGTGGCCGATCCACCCGTGGGTGGTGAACACCCCGAAGCCGTAGCCGAGGTCGGGGGTCGGTCCGGTGGCCTTGGTCTTCAGCCGCTCCGCCTGGGTGGCGGGCTTGAGCAGCGGTTCGCCGGTGGCCAGCACCTTCGACCAGGTCCGGAAGTCGGCGATGGTGGAGATGGCGGCGCCGGCCGCCCAGCCCCAGGACGGGTTCCAGGTGGTGGCGTCCTCGACCGCGCCGGTGAGCGTCTGGTTGGTGTAGCCGTGGGCGTGCGGGTCGGGGAAGGCGGCGTCGGTCGGCAGGCTGGTCTTGGTGAGCCCGGCGGGGGTGAACACCTGCTGGTTCAGGAAGTCCTGGAGCGGCTGCCCGCCGACCTTCTCGACGACCAGGCCGAGCACGATCAGGTTGGTGTTGGAGTACTCGAACTGGGCGTCCGGCTGGAAGTTCGCCGGGTGCTTGAACGCGTACGCGAGCAGCTGGTCCGGGGTGAAGGGGCGGCTCGGGTCGTTGAAGAAGGCCTGCTGGAAGTCGGAGTCCAGGGTGTAGTTGAACAGGCCGCTGCGCATGTCGCCGAGCTGGCGCAGGGTGATGCCGTCGCCGCCGGGCACGTTCGGGACGTACTTGGAGACCGGGTCGTCCAGGCCCAGCTTGCCCTGGTCCACCAGCCGCAGGACGGCGGTGGTGGTGAAGGTCTTGGTGACGCTGCCGATCCGCATGTACAGGTCGGGGGTCATCGGGGTCCCCGCGTCCTTGTCGGCGACGCCGAAGGCGCGCTGGTAACTGCCGTCGGGGGTGGCGTAGTCGACGATCACCCCGGGGATGGCGACCTGGCCCATCACCTGCTTGATCGCGTCGTCCAGCTGGGTCGTGACGGCCGTGGTGAGCGGCACCACCCCGCCGGAGGGGCTGCCGCCCGGCGTGGCGGACGGGCTGAGCGCGGCCGGTTCGGCGGTCACCGCCGGACCGGCCTGCCGTGCGGGCTTCGACTCCCCGGAGCAGGCGGAGACGGCGAGCAGGCCGGTCAGCGCGAGGGCGGCGGAGGCCACCCGTACGGCGGAGGCCGCCCGGACGGAGCGGGGGACGCGAACGGAGCGGGGAACGGACGGTCGCGGCCGTCGGGTGTCGGTCATCGGCGCAGGCGCCTCTCTGGGGCGGACGGCCCCGTGGCGAAGGGCCCCGGAGCGCGGCTCGGCCGGGCCGGAGCGCTGCTCCACGGGGCCGTGGGGGAACGTCGTCACCGTAAGCACCCGCCTCGTACCGCCGCGCGCGGGTCGGCGGCCGACTGGACCGAACGGGAGCACCGTCAGCCGAGTGCCCCGCCCGGCTGGCGGCCGGTGGTCGTCCACTCCAAGGGTCGAGTACCGGCCTGGGGCGGGTCGGCCAGCCGGGAGCCGCCGGGCCCGCGCTCGGCCGGACGGGTGAGCACCGGCACGCCGCGCCAGCCCGCGCACCCGCCGCCGACCACCGCTCGGGCACGATCGTTCAGCCCAGCTGTGGCCGCCCTTAAGAATTCCTCGATGGACCGCACCCCCTCCGACCAGGCAGATTTCTGCCTGCCCGGAGCGCGTCCGCCAGGAGCGGCCGAACCGGGCCTCCTCGGCCTGCCCCCGTACCCGCAGGCCGTCCCACCCGCACGTCAGGAGCCGCCGTGAAGGCACTCGTCAAGCAGCAGGCCGAGCCCGGGCTCTGGCTGATGGACGTCCCCATGCCCGAGATCGGCCCCGGCGAGGTGCTGATCAAGGTGCTGCGGACCGGCATCTGCGGCACCGACCTGCACATCCGCAAGTGGGACGGCTGGGCGCAGCAGACCATCAGGACCCCGCTGGTGCTCGGCCACGAGTTCGTCGGCGAGGTCGCCGAGCTGGGTGCCGGCGTCACGGACATCGCGGTCGGCGACCTGGTCAGCGGCGAGGGCCACCTGGTCTGCGGCAAGTGCCGCAACTGCCAGGCCGGCCGCCGCCACCTGTGCCGCAACACCGTCGGCCTGGGCGTGAACCGGGACGGCGCGTTCGCCGAGTACGTGGCGCTGCCCGCCTCCAACGTGTGGGTGCACCGGGTGCCGGTCGACCTGGACGTGGCCGCGATCTTCGACCCGTTCGGCAACGCCGTGCACACCGCGCTGTCCTTCCCGCTGGTCGGCGAGGACGTGCTGGTCACCGGCGCCGGCCCGATCGGCATCATGGCCGCCGCCGTCGCCAAGCACGCCGGCGCCCGCAACGTGATGATCACCGACGTCTCCCCGTACCGCCTCGACCTGGCCCGCAAGGTCGGCGTGACGCTGGCGCTGGACGTCTCGCAGCACACCATCGAGGAGGGCCAGCAGAAGCTCGGCCTGCGCGAGGGCTTCGACGTCGGCCTGGAGATGTCCGGCCGCCCCGAGGCGATGCAGTCGATGATCGCCAACATGACCCACGGCGGGAAGATCGCCATGCTCGGCCTGCCCGCCGAGCAGTTCCCGGTGGACTGGGCCTCGATCGTCACCTCGATGATCACCATCAAGGGCATCTACGGCCGGGAGATGTTCGAGACCTGGTACGCGATGTCCGTGCTGCTGGAGGGCGGCCTGGACCTCGCCCCGGTGATCACCGGCCGCTACGCCGCCACCGACTTCGAGGCCGCCTTCGACGACGCCGCGAGCGGCAACTGCGGCAAGATCATCCTCGACTGGACCGCCTGAGCCCGGCTCGGCCCCGCCGAAGCTCCCCCGCCGAACCCGCCGAACCCGCCGAACCGCCCCGCCGAACTGATTGAGGAGACCGCAGTGTTCGACAACGTGCGTGCCGACGTCGCCGCCACCCTGGACGAGATCCGCGAGGCCGGGCTGTTCAAGCCCGAGCGGGTGATCGGCACCCCGCAGAGCGCCGCCGTCACCGTGACCGCCGGCGGCCTGCCCGGCGAGGTGCTGAACTTCTGCGCCAACAACTACCTCGGCCTGGCCGACCACCCCGAGGTGCTCTCCGCCGCCAAGGACGCCCTGGACCGCTGGGGCTACGGGATGGCCTCGGTCCGCTTCATCTGCGGCACCCAGGACGTCCACAAGGAGCTGGAGGACCGCCTCTCGGCGTTCCTCGGCCAGGAGGACACGATCCTCTACTCCTCCTGCTTCGACGCCAACGGCGGTGTCTTCGAGACCCTGCTGGACGACCGGGACGCCGTCATCTCCGACGCGCTGAACCACGCCAGCATCATCGACGGCATCCGGCTCAGCAAGGCCCGCCGCCACCGCTACGCCAACCGCGACCTGGCCGACCTGGAGAAGCAGCTCCAGGACACCCAGGACGCGCGCCGCCGCCTGATCGTCACCGACGGCGTGTTCTCGATGGACGGCTACGTCGCCCCGCTGCGCGAGATCTGCGACCTGGCCGACCGCTACGACGCCATGGTCATGGTGGACGACTCGCACGCCGTCGGCTTCGTCGGCCCGAACGGCCGCGGCACCCCCGAGCTGCACGGCGTGATGGACCGCGTGGACATCATCACCGGCACCCTCGGCAAGGCGCTCGGCGGCGCCTCCGGCGGCTACGTCGCCGCCCGCCGGGAGATCGTCGCCCTGCTGCGCCAGCGCTCCCGCCCGTACCTGTTCTCCAACTCGCTGGCCCCGGTGATCGCGGCCGCCTCGCTCAAGGTGCTCGACCTGGTCGAGAAGTCCACCGAGCTGCGCGAGCGGCTGGCGGCCAACACCGCGCTGTTCCGGGCGAAGATGACCGAGGCCGGGTTCGAGATCCTGCCCGGCGACCACCCGATCGCCCCGGTGATGATCGGCGACGCGGCCAAGGCGGGCCGGCTCGCCGAGCTGCTGCTGGAGCGCGGCGTGTACGTGATCGGCTTCTCCTTCCCGGTGGTGCCGCACGGCCAGGCCCGGATCCGGGTGCAGCTGTCCGCGGCGCACTCCACCGAGGACGTCGAGCGCGCCGTCGCGGCCTTCGTGGACGCGCGCGCCGCCCTGGAGGACTGACCTCCACCCAGGCCGCCCGTGGGCCGGACCGCTCGGAATCGGACCGGCCCACGGGCTCACCAACCGCCGTGCGGCGCAGGCGAATCGATCCGCCCCGTGCCGTACGGACCAGAGACCACCTGCCCCACCCTCCCGCTGCGGGGGCGGGACGCCGGCCCTGCCGACGTCCCGCCCCCGTCGCGGTTCCCGGGCGGCGGCCGGTCAGTCGTCCCAGCCCTCGCCCTGACCGTCGCCCTGGTCGTCGCCCTGGCCGTCGTCGTCCTGGGCGGCGTCGAGGCCCTGGTGGCGGCCCGCGGGCTTGGCGAACACCTGGGTGTTCTCCTCCGCCGCCGGGCCGTCGGCGCCGGCGACCAGGTTGCCGCTGGTCGAGTCGAACAGCACGGTCCGGCCCGAGGCGGCCACGACCGGGTCCCGCGACGAGCCGTTGCCGAACGAGCCGTCCGGCGCGGTGGAGACCCGCTCGGTGCGGCCGGTGCGCAGGTCCTGGCGGTAGACGTCCCAGCCCGGGTGCTGCGGGCCGGCCACCAGGTTGTCGGCGGCGGACTCGAAGTAGATCCAGCGGTTGTCGGCGGTGATCGAGCCGTGGTCGGAGGAGCCGACCGAACTGGTGCCCGGCAGGCCGCCGCTGACCTTCGTCACGGTGCCCTTCTTGAGGTCCCGGACGTAGAGCACGGTGTGGGAGCGGTGGCCGCCGGTCGAGCCGCCGGGCTCGGCCAGGGTGTAGACCGCGTGCCGTCCGTCGGGGCTGATCGTCGCCTCGAAGCTGGCGCTGCCGATCTGGCCGTCGAGGCCCGCGCTCACCGCCGTGATCTTCCCGGACCGTACGTCGTAGGTGTAGTAGGGAGCGGCGTTCGGACGGGCCAGGGTCGGCTGCGCCGCGTTCTGCGGGACGTTCTGGCGCGCGGCCTCGGCGGCGCTCGGGGTGAGGTCCACGTCGGCGGGAGCGGCCGCGGCGGCGGTGGTCGCGGCGGCGAGTCCGGGTGCCTGCTCGTCCGGCAGCAGGTTGGAGATGGAGCCGAAGCCGATGGTGCGGCCGTCCGCGCTGATCGTCGGCCGGAAGGAGGTGCTCTCGCCCGGCTTGCCGTGCACGTCGCGGGTGACCAGCCGGGTGGTGTGGGTCCAGCGGTCGGTGAGGTAGACGTTGATCTTCCAGGTGTAGGGCCTGGCGAGCGAGGGGGCGGTGCCGGAGTCGGGCTCCGGCTCCGGCTCCACGACGGTCGGGTCCAGGTCCTTCCGGGAGGACACGAAGACCACGTACCGGCCGTTGCCGCTGACCTGCGCGTTGTACGAGCCGTGGTACTGGTCGGCGTCGGTGTTGGTGGGGCTGTCGCTGACCAGCTCGGTGCGGCCGGTCCTGCGGTCCCTGATGTACACCTCGGTGCGGTTCTTGACCTGCGCGCCGGGCGCCACGTTCTCGTCCTCGCTGTCGAAGACGACGTAGCGGCCGTCGGCGCTGATCCCGGCCTGGTCGGTCGAGCCGCTCAGCGCCCCGCCCGCGTCGGACAGGTTGACCTGTTCGAGGCGGCCGGTGCGCAGGTCCTTCACATAGGCGTTGCTCCAGCCCACCGGGGGGTTGGGCAGCAGGTTCGTGGCCCGGGAGGTGAACAGGGCGTAGCGGCCGTTGGCGCTGATGCCCTGGGTGGTCGACAGGTTGTCGGGCGCCGCGCCGTTCGGCCCGACGCTGACCTGGGTGGTGCCGCGCGGCAGTGGGGCGGCCTGGGCCGGGGCGGCGGTGACGGCGAGCACGGCGGCCGCGGCCAGGATGCCGCCGCCACCGGCCAGCCACCGGTTGCGGGTCGTCCGGGTGGTACGGGACATGAGGTCTTCCCCCCTCTGATCGCCCGGCCGGGCTCCCTCCCGACGGCGGGCTTTCGCAGAGCCAACCGTCGGGAGGGCAGGGGGGTCAACGCCCTCGGGTGATCTCGGCTGAAAATACGTCAACAGACGTATGCCGCAAGGGAATCAGGCCATCAGGGGCGGCGCAGGAAGACGTCCGCGGCGCCGTTGGTGTCGCCCGGCACCAGGTTGCCGTCACCGGCGGTGAAGAGCACCGTGTCGCCGGCGAAGTCGACGAACGGGGCCGTGGAGCCGGTGGTGCTCTGCCCGCCGTCCCGGGTGAGGCTGACCCGTTCGATCGCCCCGGTCCTCAGGTCGCGGCGGAAGATGTCGCTGACGCCGTTGGTGTCGCCGGGGACGAGGTTGTCGGCGCTGGAGTCGAAGTAGACCCAGCGGCCGTCGAAGGTCATGGCGGGGTAGTGGGCGCCCTCGGTGGTCGTGGTGCCGGGCAGGAAGGCGTTGAGCCAGGTCAGCTTGCCGGTGGCCAGCTCCCGGGCGTACAGGTCCATCCGGTAGCGGTAGGAACCGGGCCGGCCGATGTGGACCGGCAGGCCGAAGAGGGCGTAGCGGCCGTCCGGGCTGAGCCGGGGGCCGATGCTGGTGCCGCGCAGGTAGCCCTGGTCGTCCACGCTGGCGCCGGAGACCTTGCCGGTGTCGGCCTTCCAGACGAAGTAGGGGTAGAAGCGGGGCTTGGCCAGTCCGGGCGCACCGGCGTCGGTGCCGTCGGTGCCGGCGCCCGGTTCGGTGGCGGCCGGGTCCTGCGGGAGCAGGTTGCCGGCCCGGGAGCTGAAGCCGACGGTGGAGCCGTCCGCGCTGATCGTCACACCGTAGGAGGAGTTGTTGGGGGCCTCACCGTCCGCGCCGGTGGTGACCACCCGGGTGGTGCCGGTCCAGCGGTCGGTGACGAGGACGCTGAAGTAGCGCGGATTCGAGCCCGGGGCGAGGTCGGTGCGGTTGGAGGTGTAGGCGATGTAGCGGCCGTCCCGGCTCAGCGAGGGCTCGGCGGAGAACGCGCCGTCGGGGGAGCCGCCCGGGCCGACCGGCTCGGTGTGCCCGGTCCAGCGGTCGCGGACGAAGACGTCGCTGCTGCGCACCACCTGGCCCGGCACCACGTTGGTGGCGCTGGTGCTGAAGGCCACGTACCGGCCGTCGGCGCTGATCGAGGCCTCGCTGGTGGGGGCGTTCAGCGGGGAGCCGTCGTCGGCGACGCTGACCTTCTCGACGTGGCCGTTGCGCAGGTCGCGGACGTAGACCTCGTCGGAGTTCGGGGTGCCGGGTTCCGGCAGCAGGTTGGTCGCGGTCGAGGTGAAGAGCGCGGAGCGGCCGTCCTCGCTCAGCCCGAGCGCGACGGAGTCCCCGTTGAGCTGCTCGCCCTTGGCGGTCTCGCTGATCCGGGCGGTGTCGCCCTTGGGCGGCTTGGCCTCGGCGGCGGGCAGCGCCGCGCCGGCGGCCACGGCGGTGGCGGCCAGCACGGCGGCGGCGCGGGCGAGCCGGCGTCGGGCGGGTGTGTGCGTCATGGATCGTCCTCCCCTGGTGGCGGTCCCGGGCCCACGACCCCCGCGGCCCGGTTTGAGGAGAGCCAAGCGTCGTACGGATCATCGGTCAACGACCGGCGGCGATCTCGGGCGGAAATACGCCACCAGTCGTATGCCATAAGGGAGATGAGTGGCGGTCAGGCCGTCACAGGCGGCGGAGGAAGGCGTCCGTGACGGCGTTGGTGTCCCCCGGGACCAGGTCGCCGTCGTCGGCGGTGAAGAGCACCGCGTCTCCGGTGGCGTCCACGGACGGACTGTAGGAGGGGGAGGTGCTCGGCGCGCCGTCCCGGGTGAGGCTGACCCGTTCGATCCGGCCGGTCCACAGGTCGCGGCGGTAGACGCTGCTCTGGTTCCTGACGTCGTCGGGGAGCAGGTTGCCGGCGGAGGAGTCGAAGTAGACCCAGCGGTCGTCGGCCGTCATGACGGCGCCGGAGGAGGACCCGTTCGCCGTGGTGCCCGGCAGGCCGGCGCTGACCTCGGTGACCTTGCCGGTGGCCAGGTCGTGGACGTACACGTCCAGCCGGACGCCGCCGTGGCCGGGCAGACCGGTGCCGTAGACGGCGACGCTGTAGACGGCGTAGCGGCCGTCGGGGCTGATCCGGCCGTCGCTGCTGCCGCTCAGCTGCCCGGTGCCGTCCACGCTGCCGGCGACGATCGTGCCGGTGGCGGCCTTCCAGACGTAGGAGGGGTGGTGCATGGGCCCGCCGGTCACTCCCGGCGACCCGGCGTCGGCCTCGTCGGATCCCGGGGCGGGGGCGGCCGGAGCCTCCGGGAGCAGGTTGCCGGCCCGGGAGGTGAAGGCGATGGCGGAGCCGTCCGCGCTGATCATCGGATCGAGGGAGTAGTTGCTGGCGGGCTCGCCGTCCGCGCCGACGGTGACCAGGCGGCTGGTGCGGGTCCAGCGGTCGGTGACGTAGATGTTGTTCCTGCCGCGCCGCACGGGGCCCGGGGCGAGGTCGGAGCGGTTGGAGACGTAGGCGACGTAGCGGCCGTCCCGGCTGATGCTGGGGCTGGTGGATCCGAAGCCGCTCTGGTCCTCGGTGCCCGGCAGGGCGGCGGCGGTGACCAGTTCGGTGTGGCCGGTCCAGCGGTCGCGGACGAAGACGTCGCTGGGGTGGGCCGGCTGGCCGGGCACCACGTTGGTGGCGGTGGTGCTGAAGGCCACGTACCGGCTGTCGGCGCTGATCGAGGCGTCGGTGGTGGGGGCGTTCAGCGGGGAGCCGTCGTCGGCGACGCTGACCTTCTCGACGTGGCCGTTGCGCAGGTTGCGGACGTAGACCTCGTCGGAGTTCGGGGTGCCTGTTCCGGGCAGCAGGTTGGTGGCGGCGGAGGTGAACAGGGCGGAGCGGCCGTCCTCGCTCAGTCCGAGCGCCCTGGAGGGACCATTGAGCTGCTCGCCCTTGGCGGTCTCGCTGATCCGGGCGGTGTCGCCCTTGGGCGGCTTGGCCTCGGCGGCGGGCAGCGCGGCGCCGGCGGCCAGGGCGGTGGCGGCCAGGACGGCGGCGGTCCGGGCCGGCCACCTGCGGGTGCGTGCGGTGGGCATGAGGTCTTCCTCCCCTGGGATCGCCCGGCCGGGCTCCCTCCCGGCGGCGGGCTTTCGCAGAGCCAATCGTCGGGAGGGCCGGTGGTCAACGGCCGGGGGTGGTCCCGCCGGGAAATACGCCAACAGGCGTATCCGGCAAGGGAGTCGGGGCGTCACAGTGGGAGTCAGGGCCTCACAGGCGGCGCCGGAAGACGTCCGTGAGGTCGCTGTCGACGACGGGCGCCAGGTTGCCGTCCTGGGCGCTGAACAGCAGCGTCGTGTCGTCGGCGTCGACCTGCGGGAAGGCGGCGGAGGTGGTGCTCTGGGAGCCGTCGTGGGCGAGGGAGACCCGCTCGGTGTGCCCGCTGCGCAGGTCGGTGCGGAAGACGTCGGCCTGCTCGTTGGTGTCGCCGGGCACCAGGTCGGCGACGTCGGAGACGAAGTACACCCAGCGGTCGTTCATCGGCATCACCGGGTCGTAGGAGGAGTCGCGCGGGGTGGTGCCGGACAGTGGCTTGTTGACCTTGGTGGTCGTGCCGGTGGCCAGCTCGCGGACGTAGACGTCCTGGTGGCGGCCGTGCGAGCCGGGGCGGCCGCCCTCCTCGAAGACGGTGTAGGCCGCGTAGCGGCCGGAGGGGCTGATCCGCCCGTCGTTGCCGCTGTTGACGAACTCGCCGGCCTCGTTGTAGCTGGCGCCGGTGATCTTCCCGGTGCGGGCGTCCCAGACGTAGTACGGGTAGGCGCGGATGGCGGCCAGTTCGGCGCGGGCGGAGGCGGTCCGCGGGGCCCGCGCGGCCTCGGCGAGGTCCGTGCCGTCGGCGGGGTCCGAGGCGGCCGCGGCGGAAGCGGCGGCGAGCGCGGGCGGGGTCTGCTCGGCCGGGAGCAGGTTGCCGGCCCGCGAGGTGAAGCCGATGACGGTGCCGTCCGAGCTGATCGTCGGGCGGAAGGAGTTGTTGTCGGCCGGGGTGCCGTCCGCGCCGGTGCTGACCACCCGGGTGGTGTGGGTCCAGCGGTCGGCGAGGAAGACGTTGAACTTGCCGCGGTGCACGCCGGGGGCGAGGTCGGTGCGGTCGGAGGAGTAGACCACGTAGCGGCCGTCGGCGCTGATGGCGGCGTTGAAGGCGTTGCGGATGCTCTGGTCGTCGCCCGCGCCGGAGACGCCGTCGCCCGCGGAGACCAGCTCGGTGCGGCCGGTCCAGCGGTCCCGGACGAAGACGTCCGAGGGGTGCTTCGGCTGCCCGGGCACCGCGTTGGAGGCGTAGCTGCTGAACACCACGTACCGGCCGTTGCCGCTGATCGCCGCGTCGTTGCTGCCGTTGTCCAGGGCGGAGCCGTCGTCGGCGACGCTGACCCGCTCGGTGTGGCCGTTGCGCAGGTCCCGCACGTAGACGTCGCCGAGGACCCCGGCGCCGCCCGGCAGCAGGTTGGTCGCCGCCGAGGAGAACAGGGCGTAGCGGCCGTCGCCGCTCAGCCCGAGCGCGAGGGAGGTGCCGTTCAGCGGCTCGCCCTTGGCACCCTCGCTGACCCGGGCGGTGTCGCCCTTGGGCGGGCGGGCCTCGGCGGCGGGCATCGCGGCGCCGGCCACGGCCACGGCCACCAGGACGGCGGCGGTACGGGCCAGTCGGCGGCGGGTGCGTGCGGTGGTCATGGATCATCCTCCCCAGATGACGGTGCCGGGCCGTCGACACCCCCGTGGCCCGGTTGGGGAAGAGCCAAGCGCCGTGCGGGTGTCCGGTCAACGGACAGGAGCGATCTCGTCCGGAAATACCTCACCGGTCGTATCTCCGGCCGAAATCTCCCACGCCGGTACAACCGTCCTGCCGTACGGGGCGGGTGGCCGACGAACGGGAGCCGTCCTGCCCGGGCCCGCGCGGCCGTCGGCGGACCCGGCGGAACCGTGCTCCGGTCGGGTGCGCCGTGCCGCGCTGGCAGAATTGGTCCGTGATCGACGCACGACGGCTGCGGACCCTGCGGGCCGTGGCGGACCACCGCACCGTGACCGCCGCGGCGGCCGCCCTCTACCTGACCCCCTCCGCGGTCTCCCAGCAGCTGGCCGCCCTGGAGCAGGAGACCGGCCACCACCTGCTCGCCCGGGAGGGCCGGGGCGTGCGGCTGACCGCCGCCGGGGAGATCCTGCTCGGCCACGCCGACGTGGTGCTCGCCCAGCTGGAGCGCGCCGAGGCCGACCTCGCCGCGTACAGCGCGGGCGTCTCCGGGGAGGTGACGGTCGCCTCCTTCGCGACCGCCATCGCCTCCGTGCTCGCCCCGGCCGTCGGCCTGCTCGCCGGGCGCGCGCCCGGGGTGCGGCTCAAGGTGCTGGACGCCGAGGGCGACGCCAGCCTGCCGATGGTGCTGGACGGCCGGGCCGACCTCGCGGTGGCCGTCGAGTACCGGGGCGCCCCGCGCGCCGACGACGCCCGGCTGACCAGGGTGCCGCTGTACGCCGAGCCCTTCGAGGCCGTGCTGCCGCTCGGCCACCGGCTGGCCGCCGACTCCGGCCCGCTGGCCGTCGCCTCGCTGGCCGACGAGCCGTGGATCGGGCCGTACCCGGGCAACCCCTGCCACGACGTGGTGCTGCTGGCCTGCGAGCACGCCGGGTTCCAGCCCCGGCTGCTGCACTCCTCGGACGACTTCCGGGCCGTGGTGGCGCTGGCCTCGGCGGGGCTCGGGGTGGCGCTGGTGCCGCGCTCGGCGCTGCGCGGCGTCGACCTCGGCGAGGTCGCGGTGCGCCCGGTGGACAGCGAGCTCGCCACCCGGCGGGTCTTCGCCGCCGTCCGGGCCGGTGCCGACGGGCACCCGCTGGTCCGGCCGGTGCTGGACTCCCTCGCCGAGGCGGCCGCCGCGGGCGCGTGAGCCGGGCGTCTCAGTCGCGGTCCGGCGTCATCGGGCCTTCACCGGGCCGCCGTCGGGGCGGACCCCGGCGAACTCGTCCAGGACGGCCACCCGCAGTTCGTGGGCGCCGTCCGCGCGGGTCTGCTCGTAGTAGAGGTACCAGCGGCCGCGGGCGGAGACGAGGTCGGCGTACCGGACGTCCAGCCAGGGGCCGTCCGGGGTGAGGCGGTGCCAGGCGCGCAGGTCGGCGGAGGCGGCCAGGCCGCAGCGCTCCTCGTAGTTGCCGGCGGCGTCCGCCGAGCCGTCGTAGAGCGCGAGCCAGCCGCCCCGGCCGTCGGGGAGGACGGTGGTGATCCGGGACTCGTAGCCGTCCCAGGCGCCGGCCGGGCCGACGTCCAGGGCCTCGGCGGCGCGGCCGGGCGGGGCGGTGAAGCGCAGCCCGTCCGGGGAGAGCGCGAGGGCGGTGGGCTGGACGGTGAGGCCGGTGGTGTGGATGTCGGCACTCGCGTGGGCGCGGGCCCGCTCCTCGGGGGTGAACGGCCGGGCCCGGGAGACGGTGGCGAACAGGTGGACGCCGGCGTCGGTTTCGAGCAGGTACGGGTCCTTGACGCCCTCGGTGCCGGTGGTCGCGGCGGTCAGGACGGGGGTGCGGGCGCCGAGGTCGAAGGAGTCGGGGGTGTCGGCGCTCAGGGCGTCGATGCGCCAGCGGTTGTCGGCCGGGTCGACGTGGCTGAGGTGGAGCAGGTAGCCGCCGTCGCGGCGCAGCAGGGCGAGGCGCTCCATCGAGGGGGAGCCCAGGTCGTCGCTCCGGACGGACCACAGGTCGTGGAAGGCGATGCCGTCGGTGCTCTCGGCGACGGCGCAGCGCCAGCCGCGGTCGGGGCCGCCCGCCGCGCCGCGCGGGCGGCGCTCGCGGTAGGTGAGCAGGAAGCGGTCGCGGTCCGGCTCGTACCGGACGCCCGGGCAGCCGGCCCAGTAGCCGGGTTCGGGGCGCTCGGGGGCGCGGACCAGGTGGGAGGCGCTCAGGTCGGGCGCGGCGGGCGGGGCGGCGGGGTGTGGCACGGGACCGTCCTTCGAAGGGGTCGGGAGGGGATGAGAAGAGTTTCTATCAGATCGATCAAAAGTCCGAGCGTCTCGCGGTAGGCCGGGCCCGGTCGGCTGGCCTGCGTCTTCCCGCTCCCACCTGCCGGATGTCTGTGAAGCCGATGTTTCGCCCGATGGCGATCGCACGACACCGACCGGCTGGGCCTTGACCGGCCCCCGGAGATCACGGCTAGCTTCTTCTCAGAGTCGATCAAACACCGCCGACCCCGACCCGAGGAAGCCCCGCCCCGATGACCGCCCCCACCACCGACGCGCCCGGCTACGCCGGTCTGGGCCTGTACGTCGGCGACCTCCACAACCACTGCGGCATCAGCTACGGCCACGGGAGCATCGAGGACGCCTACGCCAACGCCCGGCTCCAGCTCGACTTCGCCAGCGTCACCGGCCACGGCTGGTGGCCCGACCTGCCCGAGCGCACCCCCGAGCTGGCCAGCCTGGTCGACTACCACACCGAGGGCTTCGCCCGGCTGGCCCGGCTCTGGGACCACGTCCAGGACGTCACCGCCGCCGCCCACGAGGACGGCCGCTTCGTCACCTTCCAGTCCTTCGAGTGGCACAGCCTCGCGTACGGCGACCACTGCGTGTACTTCGACGGCCCGCGCGGCGAGATCATCCGGGCGGCGGACCTGGAGCGACTGCGCGCCCGGCTGCGGGAGCTCGCCGCCCAGGGCGTACGGACCTGGGCCCTGCCGCACCACATCGGCTACGGGCCGGCCCGCCGCGGCATCGACTGGGCCTCCTACACCGAGGAGTTCGCCCCGGTGGTGGAGATGGTGTCGATGCACGGCTGCGCCGAGTCCGACGAGGCGCCGCGCGGCTACCTGCACACCATGGGCCCGCGCGCCGCCGCCGGGACGGCCGTCCACGGCCTGCGGCTGGGCCACCGCTTCGGGCTGATCGGCTCCACCGACCACCACAGCGCCTTCCCCGGCAGCCACGGGCACGGCCGGGTCGCGGTCTGGGCCCCGGAGCTGACCCGCGACGGGATCTGGACCGCCGTCCAGCAGCGCCGCGCCTACGCGATCACCGGCGACCGCATCCTGCTCGCCACCTCCGTCAACGGCGCCCCGATGGGCGCCGAGGCCTCCTCCGCCGACCGGCGCCGGATCCAGGTCACCGTCCAGGGCCGGGACGCGCTCGACCACGTCGAACTGCTGCGCAACGGCGTCCCCGTCCACCGGGTCAGCCGCCCCGAACTGCTCGCCCGCGCCGCCGCCGAGGACACCTTCACCGGCACCCTGGGCTTCGCCGTCGGCTGGGGCCGGCGCGGCGAACCGGTGCACTGGGACGTGGAGTTGCGGATCGAGGGCGGGCGGCTGCTGGACGTCCAGCCCCGGCTGCGCGGCCCGGAGACGGTCGCGCCGGCCGAGGCCGAGCCGGACACCTACCGGCCGTCCCACTGGGAGCGCACCGGGCCGGGGGAGGTCCGGCTGCGGACCGTCACCGACGGCAACCCCAACACCGCCACCGACAGCACCCAGGGCTTCTCGCTGCGGATCGAGGGCGACGAGCGGACCAGGCTGGTCGCCGTCGTGAACGGCGTCGAGACCGCCCACGCCGTCGGCGAGCTGCTGGCGGGCGCGCGGACCGGCTTCACCGGCGGGTTCGTCTCCGGCGCCTACCGCTTCGACCGGGCCGTGCCCGACCGGGAGACCACCGCCGAGTTCGAGCTGACCGACGAACGCCCCGGCGGCGACGGGGACTTCTACCACGTGAGGGTACGACAGGTGAACGACCAGTGGGCCTGGTCCAGCCCGACCTGGGTGGGACCGGCCGGCTCCTGTCGCTAGGGCCGGTTGATCCCGTCAGCCGGCCCCGACCACCGGTCGCCCGTACCCGAACCCGAGATGGAGAAGAACCCGTGTCCCGACTCCCCGGCCGCCTCGCCGGCGCCGTGCTCACCGCCGCCCTGGCCGTGACCGCCGCCGCTCCCGCCCACGCCACCGCTCCCGCACCCGCCTCTGCGGCCGTGACCGCCGCCACCGAGGTCTTCGCCGACGACTTCGAATCCGGCACCCTCGCCGCCTGGACCCGCCAGCGCGTCGACGGCAACGGCAGCATCACCGTGGCCCCCGCACCCGCCGGCGGCACCGGCCAGGCCGCCCGCTTCAGCGTCCCGAACGACGGCGCCTCCTACCGCTCCGAGGTCGCCGTCAACTCCCTCGGCTGGGGCAGCTACCGCTTCGCCCTCGCCGACTACCTGCCCGCCGACTGGGTGCGGACGTCCACCGAGACGATCCTCGCCCAGTGGCACGGCTACCCGCTCGCCGACGGCAGCGACACCAAGCCGCCGATCGCGCTGACCGTCAAGGACGGCAGCTGGCGGCTCAAGGTGCATTGGCTGACCGACCCGAGCACCGTCCAGGAGGCGGTGATCCCGCTCGGCGACGTGCAGTTCGGCCACTGGAACCAGTGGGCCTTCGACATCACCTGGTCCACCGACACCACCCCCGGCGCCGTCACCGTCTACCGGGACGGCGCGCAGGTCGGCGCGTACAGCGGCCTCAACAACTACCACCAGAACCAGTCGCCGTACTTCAAGACCGGCATCTACCGGGCCAACTGGAACCCGGCCAAGAACATCCCCTACCCGACCGGCGGCCCCGACGTGGTGGCCTGGAGCGACAGCGTCGTCGTGACCAGGTACTGACACCGCACCCGCCGACCGAGACCCCGAGAACCGAAGAGGTAGCACCACCATGAGCGACGCGGCCCGCCACCACGGCCTGCCCCGAAGAGGCTTCCTCGGCCTGAGCGCCGGAGCGGTCCTGCTGGCGGCGGGCTGCCGCTCCGCCACCGAGGACGCCGCAGGCGGGGCCGCCGCCCCCGCCACCGCCTCCGCGCCGGACCTCCAGATCGTCTACGGCGCCGCCCCCGACCCCACCCAGCTGCTCCACCGCGGCCCGGACACCCCGGTGTTCGTCAACCTGGTGCTGGACCGGCTGGTCGACCTCGACCCGCAGACCCTCCAGCCCGTGCCCTGGCTCGCCACCTCCTGGGAGTGGAGCGCCGACCGCACCAGGCTCGTGCTCAAGCTGCGCGAGGACGTCACCTTCCACGACGGCCGCCCGCTCGGCCCGGACGACGTCGTCTTCTCGCTCACCGGCGCGGCCAAGTCCTCCCAGGTCAAGCCGCTGCTGGAACGGCTCGCCGACATCCGGGCGAGCGCCCCGAACGAGGTCACCCTCACCCTCGCCAAGCCCACCAGCAACCTGTTCGACGCGCTGGCCTTCAACCCCGTGGTGGACGCCCGCACGTACGTCGACGGCAAGGCCGCCGACAGGGTCAACGGCACCGGGCCGTTCACCTGGCAGGCGTTCAAGGGCGGCAACCAGCTCGACCTGGCCCGCTACGACCACTACTGGCAGAGCGGTCGGCCGCACTTCGAGCGGATCACCGTCCGGTCGGTGACCAGCAGCCAGGCCGCGCTGTCCGCCCTCCAGTCGGGGCAGTCCCACCTGATCGGCGCGGTGCCCGGCCGCGACCTCAAGGTGCTCGGCGGGAACCCGGCCTTCACCGTGCAGTCCGCCAGGTCCTCCTACCAGCAGGCCTTCCTCGGCGTGAACGTCACCAGCGGGCCCTTCGGCGACCGCCGGGTGCGTCAGGCCCTCCAGTACGCGGTGGACCGCGACCGCATCGTCGCCCAGGTGTACGGCGGCCACGCCGAGGCGAGCAGCCTGCCCTGGCCCTCCAACACCCCCGGCGTCACCCCCGACCAGGTCACCCGCTACCCGCACGACCCGGAGAAGGCCCGCGGGCTGCTCCGGGAGGCCGGCGCCGAGGGCACCCGGGTGCCGCTCACCGCCGCCAACTCGCCGGTCTTCGCCTCCCTCGTGGAACTGGTCAAGTACGACCTGGAACAGGCCGGGTTCGGCGTCGACGTCCAGCTGCTGGACAACGCCGCGCTCCAGCCGAAGATCCAACAGGGCACGCTGGACGGGCTGTTCATCGCCAACCACGGCATGGTCAGCGTCTCCCCGCTGAGCGGGATCACCGTCTCCGGCCCGCTCCAGGTCGGCCGGAACACCTCGCACGTCACCGACCCCGCCTACGCCGACCTCCAGTCCCGTGCCTTCGCCGCCGCCGACGAGCAGGCCCGGGCCGAGGTCAACCACGACCTGTCCGAGTACCTGCTCACCGAGTCCTTCCACATCACCCTCGCGCACGCCTGGGAGACCTACGCCCTGGCCTCCTCGGTGCGCGGCGTGGCCACCAGCGCGCTCGGCTACCTGCGGCTCGACGACACCCGGCGCACCGCCTGACACACCGCCTGAGACACCGCCGGACGTACCGCCGGGCGCCGTCGCCGCGCCGCACCGTCGGACGCACCGCCTGACGGCCGTCCCAGGGCGACCCCCACCGCCCTGGGGCGGCTCCTCCGACCCCCTTGGAGTACCCCCGTGCCCTACTGGACCAGAAAGGCGGCCGGCGCGCTGGCCACGCTCTGGCTCGCCTCCGTCGCCGTCTTCCTGCTGCTCCGCCTCGCCCCCGGCGACCCGGTCTCCGCCGCGCTCGGCGCCGAGGCCGACCAGGAGCAGCGCGACCGGCTCGCCGGCAGCCTCGGCGTGGACCGGCCGATGCCCGTCCAGTACCTGGGCTGGCTGCACGGACTGCTCACCGGGGACCCGGGCAGCTCCTTCCACTACCGGGAGCCGGTCACCCGGCTGATCGGCCAGAGCGTCGGCAGCACCGTCCAACTCGCCCTCGTCGCCGGGCTGCTGATGCTGGTCCTCGGCCTGCTGCTGGGCGTCGCGCTGGCCGCCGAGCGCCGCGGCCGGCTCGCCCGGGTGCTCGACCCGCTGGCCACCGCCCTGCTGGCGCTGCCGGTGTACGTCACCGCCGTGCTCTTCGTCTTCGTCTTCGCCGTCCTGCTGCGCCTGCTGCCCGCCGGCGGCGAGCGGGACCTGTTCACCGCGCCGGACCTCGCCGTCCAGTACCTCGCCCTGCCCGCCGTCGCGCTCGCGCTGCCGGGGGCGGCGGTGCTGGCCCGGCTGCTCGCCACCGAGCTGCGCCGCACCCGCCAGGAGGAGTTCGTGCTGACGGCCGTCGCCAAGGGGGCCTCGCCCCGGCGGGTCCTGGCGCGCCACGTGCTGCCCAACAGCCTGGCCCCTTTCTGCGTCGAATTCGGCCTGCACCTGGGCGAGTTGCTCGGCGGCGCGGTGGTCGCCGAACAGCTCTTCGCCCGGCACGGCCTCGGCCAGCTGCTGCTGGACGCCATCAACCAGCGGGACTACCCGGTCGCCCAGACCCTGATCATGCTCGCCGTCGCCGTCGCCGTACTCGTCCAGCTCGGCTCGGAGCTGCTGGTCGGCCGGCTCGACCCGCGGATCGCCCGCGCCGGCACCGGGGAGGACCGGTGACCAGCACCCTTGCCGTACGCCGCCGCCGGCTCGCCCTGCCCGCGCTCCCGGCCGCGCTGCGCACCCGGCGCGGGCGCACCGGCGCGCTCCTCGTCCTCCTGGTGGTGCTGCTGGGGCTGCTCGGCCCGCTGTTCGCCGCCGACCCCTACCGGCAGGGCCCGGACGCCCTGGCCGGGCCGTCGGCGGCCCACCTGCTGGGCACCGACGAGGTCGGCCGCGACCTGCTCGCCCGGGCGCTGGCCGGGATCCGCACCGAACTGCTGGTCTGCCTGCTGGCCGTCCCCGCGGCCGCCGTGCTCGGCACCGCGCTGGGCCTGCTCGGCGGGCTGAACCGGCTGCTGGGCGAGGCCGTCCAACGGCTGTTCGACCTGCTGCTCGGCCTGCACGGCGTCCTGCTCGGCCTCGCGCTCGCCCTGCTGGTGCGTCCGGGGCTGGGCACCGTGGTGGCCACCATCGTGCTCAGCGCGCTGCCCTCCTTCGGACGCCAGGCGCGGGCGGCCCTGCTCGCCCAGCTGGCCCGCGACCACGTGGTGGCGGCCCGGGTGCTCGGCGTGCCGCGCGGCCGGATCCTGCGCCGCCACGTGCTGCCGAACGTCGTCGACGCCACCACCGCGCTGCTGGCCGTCGCGATGGCGCACGCCGTCAAGACCGAGGGCGGCCTGAGTGTGCTGGGCCTCGGCATCCAGCCGCCCGCCCCCTCGCTCGGCACGATGATCAACACTGGCTCCAAGTACCTCTTCCTCCACCCGGGTTACGCCCTGGCGCCGGTCGTCCTGCTCGGCCTGCTGGTGTTCGGCCTGACCCTGCTCGCCGACTCGTTCAACCGGGAGAGACTGCGGTGACCACGACCGATGCCATCACCACCGTCGAGGCCCCGACCGCCGCACCGGTGCCGGGCCCGCCGCTGCTGGAGGTGCGCGGCCTGCGCGTCACGGCGGGCGGCGGCGAGGCGGTGCGCGGGGTGGACCTCACCGTGCGGCCGGGCGAGATCCTCGGCCTGGTCGGCGAGTCCGGCTCCGGCAAGACGCTCACCGCGCTGGCCGTCAACCGGATGCTGCCGCCGGGCTGCCGCACCACCGGCGGCGCCGTCCGCTTCGACGGCGCCGACCTGCTCGCCCTGCCCGAGCCCGCCGTGCGCGCGGTGCGCGGCCGGCGGATCGGCATGGTCTTCCAGGACCCGCTGGCCCACCTCAACCCCCGGATGCCGGTCGGCCGCCAGCTCGCCGAGGCCGCCCTGGTGCACGGCGCGAGCCGCCGCGAAGCCCGGGCCCGGGCGCTCGAACTCCTCGACCTGGTCGGCATCGCCGAGCCCGCGCGCCGCTACCGCGACCGGCCGCACGAGTTCTCCGGCGGCATGCGCCAGCGCGTGCTGATCGCCATGGCGATGGCCAACCGGCCCGAGCTGCTGATCGCCGACGAGCCGACCACCGCGCTCGACCCGAGCACCCGGGTGGAGATCCTGGACCTGCTGGTCCGGCTGCGCGACGAGACCGGCACGGCCGTCCTGCTGATCACCCACGACCTCGGCGTGGTGGCCCGCAGCTGCGACACCGTCCAGGTGATGTACGCCGGACGGATCGTCGAACGGGCGCCCACCGCAGGCCTGTTGGCCGCGCCCCGGCACCGGTACACCGCCGGGCTGCTGGCCGGCGTGCCCCGGCTGGACGGCCCGCCCGGCGCGCCGCTCACCGTCATCGGCGGACGCCCGCCGGCAGCGGGGGAGGTGCTGACCGGCTGCGCCTTCGCACCGCGCTGCGCGGCCGCCGCCGACCGCTGCACGACCTCGGCGCCGGGTTGGACCGACACCGGCGACTCCGGCTTTTCCTGCCATCTCCCGGTAGCACAAGCAGTGGTGACGGAACGTCAGATCGTCGAGGCGCGACGGGCGGAGCGGGCCGCCGGGCCCGTCCTGGTCGCCGAGGGCCTCACGGTCCGCTACGGCCGCCGCCGGCCCCCGGCGCTGGACGGCGTCAGCCTGGGCGCCGCGCCCGGCCGGGCGGTCGGGGTGATCGGCGAGTCCGGCTCCGGGAAGTCCACCCTGGCCCGCGCGCTGCTCGGGCTGGTCCGCCCGCAGGCCGGGACGGTCCGGGTGGATGGCCGCTCCTGGGCCGGGGCCGACCGCGCCGAGGAACGCGAACTGCGGCGCCGGGTACAGCTGGTCTTCCAGGACCCGTACGCCTCGCTCAGCCCCCGGATGACGGTGCGCGAGGCGCTGGCCGAGCCGCTGACGACCCACGGGCTGCGCGACCGCGACCCGCGCGGGCTGTGCGAGCTGGTCGGCCTGCCGGAGGCGGTGCTCGACGCCCGGCCGCACCGGCTCTCCGGCGGCCAGCGCCAGCGGGTCGCGATCGCGCGGGCGCTGGCCGTCGGCCCGCAGGTGCTGGTCGCCGACGAGCCGACCTCCGCGCTGGACGTCTCGGTCCAGGCGCAGATCCTCAACCTCTTCGCCGACCTGCGCGAACAGCACGGCGTGGGGCTGGTGTTCATCTCGCACGACCTCGCGCTGGTCCGGCACCTCTGCGACGAGGTGCTGGTGCTGCGGCACGGCCGGGTGGTCGAACGGGCGCCCGCCGTTGAGCTGTTCGCCGCCCCCGCGCACCCGTACACCCGGGAGCTGCTGGCGGCCGCCGGCGCTCCCGAACCGCCCCGCCCATGACCGGACCCTGGAGCCCCATGCCTGCCGTGAACCCCTCCCGCCGCCAACTCCTGCTCGGCACCGGCGCGGTGGCCGCGCTCTCGGTGCTCGGCCCGCCCGCCGCCGCGGCGGCCCCCGCCGCGTCCGCGGCCCGCGAGCCCGAGGTGACCGGACTCGGCCCCGGGAACAGCGACTTCCCCCTGATGAGCGCCACACTGGTCGACGACACCCTGTGGATCGGCTCGCGCAACCTCGCCCCCGCCCGGGTGATCGGCTACCACCTGCCGACCGGCCGGGTCACCGCCACCGTCGACCTGCCCACCGGCAACTTCGTCCAGGGCTCGGCCGCCCACGGCGGCGTGCTCCACCTCGGCGTCACCGACGCCCCGGGCGCGGCCAACCTCTACCGCTACGACGGCACCCTCACCGCGCTCGGCAGCGTCCCCGGCGCCGACGTGCGGGACGTGGCCGTCGCGCCCGACGGGACGGTCTACGCGACCGGACGGCAGAAGGGCCGGGCCGCCGGCCCCGGCCTGTACGCCTGGAGCCCGGCCACCGGCGCCGTCACCGAGGTCGCCTCCCCGGCGCCGAACGCCACCCAGGGCCGGGCCGTCGCGGCCACCGCGACCCACGCCTACCTCGGCGTCGGCAGCAACCTCGCGGGCGGCGGCGTTGCGACCAGGGCGAGCCTGTACGCCGTCGATCGGGCCACCGGCGCCGTCAGCGACATCACCCCGCCCGACCTGCGCGGCGACACGATCGTCCGCCGGATCACCGTCCTCGGCGACGACCTGCTGGCGGTGTCCACCGAGGGCGCGCCCGCCCACGTGGCGCTGCTCGACCCGGCCGACCACCGGGTGCTGCGCTCCTTCGCCGTCCCCGGCACCAAGAGCGTCACCAACTTCCAGCGCCGGGGGGACACCCTCTGGTTCACCTCCACCGAGCACGGCGTGCTGTGGCGCCACGACCTCGCCACCGGTGTGCTCGACCAGCTCGCGGTGCCGGTGCCGGACGGCAACTCCTGGGGCCTCGGCCGGCTCGGCGACACCCTCGCGGGCGTCACCGAGGGCGGCACCGTCTGGACCCTCGACCTCGGCACCGGGGCCGTCGCCACCCGGGACCTGGTCGAGGCGGGCGCCCCCGCCGCCGCCCAGCTCGGCATGTCGGTCGCGGCCCGCGCCGGGCGGGTCTACGTCGGCGGCAACGGCTCGCTCGCCCTGCACGACCTGGCCGCCGGGACCGTCCGCAAGCTCCCGGTGCCGGGCGAGGCCAAGGACACCGTGGTCCTCGACGACGGCACCCTCTACCTGGGCGTCTACTCCTCGCAGGGCATCTGGCGCTACCGGCCGGGAACCGACCCGGCACCCGTCAAGGAGGCCGCGCTGCCGCAGGAGCAGAACCGGCCGCAGGTGATCCGCCGCGACCCGGGCAGCGGCCTGCTGCTGCTCGGCGTCCAGGCCGACACCACCGGCGGCGGCTCCTTCGTCACCTACCGCCCGGGCAGCGGCCGGCCCACCGTGCACACCGACCCGCTCGGCCCCGAGCAGCTGGTGCGCGCCGTCGCCGCCGGGCACGGCCAGGCCTTCCTCGGCGGCGACAACGCCCGGCCCACCGGCCCGCGCGGCGACCTGGCCGCCTGGGACCCGGTGGCCGGCCGCGAGCTGTGGCGCACCGCGACCGACCTCGGCGCGGGCGTCAGCAGCCTCGCCGTGCTCGGGAACACCCTGTACGGCCTGACCGTGAACGGCCGGGCGTTCACCGTCGACCTGTGCGGCTCGCGGCGGCCCGGGTTCGTGCCGGTGATCGGGCGGCGGGCCGACCTGGGGGCGGTGTCCGGCGCCAACCCGCGGCTGCTGGCGCTCGGCGGGGCCCTGTACGGGGTCAGCGAGCGCAGCCTGTTCCGGCTGGACCGCGACACCCTGGCCGCCACCGTGCTGGTCGGGCTGGACGCCGAGTGGTACAGCGGCGCCCGGCTGGCCGCGGACGAGCACGGCGTGCTCTACACGCTGCGCGGGCGCGAGCTGATCGCCGTCCGGCCGTAACGACCGCGAGGGGAGGGGCCGGCCCAGGCGGGCCGGCCCTTTCGCGTCAGCGCGCGGCGTGCGGCACGAAGCGCGCGAACGGGTCGGCGACCTCGGCGCAGTGCCCGGCCAGCAGGCCCCGGAAGCGGTCGAGCAGCGCCGCGTGCCGGGCGTCGACCGCGAGGTTGACCAGCTCGCCGGGGTCGGCGGCGAGGTCGAAGAGCTGCTCGCGGTGGTCGCCCCAGGCGTAGCAGACGTACTTGTGGTGGCCGGCGCGGACCATCCGGCCCAGGGCGTTGTTGAAACCGGGGATCTCCCAGCGGGTCTCGACCACCACGCTGTCGTGCGGCCGCGGCGCGCGGACGCTGCGGCCGGGCAGCCCGTCCGGCCCCTCGATCCCGGCCAGGTCGCAGAGCGTCGGGATGAGGTCCAGCCCGGCCGCGACCAGCCGCTCGTCGACCGCGCCGGCGGCCACCCCGGGGCCGGTGACCACCAGGGGCACCCGCACGCACTCCTCGTACAGGGCCCACTTCTGGTTCCAGCGGTGGGCGCCCGCGCCGTCGCCGTGGTCGGAGCTGAACACCACCACGGTCTCCCGGTCGCCGCCGCGCTCCGCCAGTGCGGCCAGCAGCAGGCCGATGTGCCGGTCCACCCGCTCCACCAGGGCGTAGTAGGCGTGCCGGTAGCGGCGCCAGTCGTCCTCCCGCCAGTGCTCCGTCGGGTGGGTGTGCGGCTGGGCCAGCCGGGCCAGCCGGGGCAGCGCCGGATCGTACGGCCCGACCGGGAAGTTGGCGGGCAGCGGCGGGAGTTCGGGGACGGGCGGTGCGGGCGGGAGCGGGCCGGTGCGCGGGTCCTGGCCGCGGGCCCACTCGCAGATGCCGTGCGGCTCCAGGAAGGAGGCGACCAGCAGGAACGGCCGCTCGCGCGGCGCGCGGACGAACCCGGCGGCGGCGCGGGCGAGTCCGGCGTCGTCCCCGCCCGCCGGGTGGATCCGGCGGAAGCCCCGGTCGGCGGGCAGGTCGAGCTCCGGCAGGTGCCACTTGCCGCCGTAGCCGCAGTCGTATCCGGCCTCGGTGAACAGGCGCCCGAGCAGCGGGTCCTCGGGGCCGCCGGTGTTGCCGGTGACGCCGACGGTGCTGGGCAGGCGGCCGGTCATCAGGCTGGCCCGGGAGGGGGTGCAGAGCGGCTGGGCGCAGTAGGCGTTGGGGTAGCGGGTGCCGGCGGCGGCCAGCGCGTCCATCGCGGGGGTGCGCAGGTACGGGTTCCCGGCGGCGCCCATCGCGTCGGCGGTCTGCTGGTCCGTCAGGATCAGGACGACGTCGGGGCTCTGTGGATCCGGCACGGGTCAGGCCATCCGTTCGTAGGTGTGCGGGTCGAGCGCCCGGCGCAGCGGGGCCCCGTCCAGCCAGCGCTCGAACTCGCCGACGACCAGGTCGCCGAGGCGGCGGCGCTCCAGCCCCCGGCTGCCCGCCAGGTGCGGGGTGACGACCACGTTGGGCAGGGTGAACAGCGGTGAGCCGGGCAGCGGCGGCTCGGGGTCGGTGACGTCCAGCACGGCGAAGAGGTCCGGGCGTTCGGCGAGGACGGCCAACAGCGCGGGCTCGTCCAGGACGGCTCCGCGCGCGGTGTTGACCAGGGTGGCGCCGGGCTTCATCGAGGTCAGCAGCCGCCGGTCGACGAGGCCGCGGGTCGCCGGGAGCAGCGGGGTGTGCACGCTCACCACGTCGGCGGCGGCGAAGAGTTCGTCCAGGCCGACGGCGCGCACCCCGGGCGGCACCGGGGCGTACGGGTCGTGCGCGAGGACCTCGACGTCGTAGCCGCGCAGCATCTCGCAGACCAGGCGCCCGGCCGCGCCGAGCGACAGGACACCGACCGTGGAGCCGTACCCGCCCGGGGTGCGGGCGGCCGGGACGGCGGCGCGGGCGGCCCGGGCGTCGAGGACGTGGCGCCAGCCGCCCTTGAGGGCGTAGACGATCTGCGCCACGGCGAACTCCGCGACCGGGACGGCGTTGGCGTGGGCGGCGGTGACGATCGGGACACCCGCCGCCCAGAACGCCTCGCCGGCGATCCGGCGCACCGAGCCGGCGGCGTAGAGCACCAGCCGCAGGCGGGGGAGCCGGGCCAGGGTGGCGGCGTCCAGGACGGGCCCGTCCCAGCCGGTGAACAGCACCTCGACGGCCCGCAGCGCCTCCGGTGCGGCGGCGGCCAGCCGCTCGGCACTCCACACCCCGTCGGGCGAGGCCGGGTCGGCCAGCACCTCGGCCCGGGCGGCGACCCGGGCGCGGGCCCGCGGGCCGTAGACGTCGGGGAAGCGCTCCGGGTCCATCGCGAAGGCGGCGGTGGGCATCCGGTTCTCCTCGGGTCGCTGACGCACAAGGAGTTTCTATCACAGTGAGAAATAGTGGGAGGGGGCGGTAGGGCTGGTCGGGCCCCGGACCTCAGCGGGTGATGAACGTCGCCCCGTCCGCGAGTCGGACCGCCGCCGCGGCCGCGCCGACCAGCTCGGTGGTGGTGCTGTGCACGACCACCAGGCGCGGCAGGACCGGCACCCGCCCCTGCAGCCGGCTCTCGATCGCGGCCGGCAGCTCGCCCCCGCTCTCCCAGAACAGCCGCCCGCCGAGGGCGATCAGCTCCGGCGCCAGCACCGTGCTCAGGTTGGCCACCAGCAGCGCCAGGTCGTCGGTGAGCTCGCCGATCAGCCGCACCGCAGCCGGGTCGCCCTCGCGCCCCAGCCGGAACAGCCCCGCCACCCGCTCGGCCGGGGTGCCGGACACCGTCAGACCGGCCTCGGTGATCCGCCGGTCCACCGCGTGGTCGCCGATCCTCGCCTGGGTGTCGCCGGTCCGCCCGAGCGGCCGGTCCAGCGCCGCGTGCCCGGCCATCAGGTGGCCCAGCGCCCCGGCCGCGCCCAGCCGGCCGTCCAGCACGATCCCGGCGCCGACCTCGATGCCCACCACGACGGCCGCCAGGTCGCCCACCCCGGCCGCGGCGGGCGACTCCCGCACGGCCAGCGCGACCAGGTTGACGTTGCTCTCGACCGCCACCGGGACGCCGTAGCGCTCCTGGAGCAGCACCCCCAGCCGCAGCCCGGGCCAGTCCAGCGCGGGCGCGAACTCGACCAGCCCGGTGCGGTCCCGGACCACCCCGGGCACGCCCACGACGAGCGCGCGGGGGGCGCCCGCGTGCCGCCCGGCCCAGTCCCGCAGGCCGTCCACCAGCGCGAGCAGCGGGCCGGTCAGCTCGTCGGCGGCGATCTCCCGCGGCCGGTCCGGGCCGGGGAACGCCCAGTGGTGCTCGGCCTCGTGCAGCACCGTGCCGTCCAGCGCGGCCACCACGCCGACGATCCGGCGCGGGCGCACCGCGATCGCCAGCACGGTCTGCGCGCGGGCGTTGTACCGGATCAGCTGCGGCGGCCGGCCGCCGCTGGACGGCGCCCGCTCCGTCTCCACCTCCACCAGCCCCTCGGCCCGCAGCACCTCCACCAGCCGGTGCACGGTCGCGGTGCTCAGCCCGCTCTCGGCGGCCAGCCGCTGCCGGGAGAGCGTGCCGTGCCGGCGCAGCACCTCCAGCAGGACGGTCTGGTTCACCTGGGCGACGGTCTGCGTCGTGGCGGTGGCGGGGGTACGGCTCGGGGGCATCGCGCGCTCCTCGGACCGGGCCGGGCCCGGACGGTCAGGACTTTGTCTCAGCTTGAATATATCCTTGGCCCGGCCCGCCCTGCCCTCCGTGCCCGCGCGGGTCGCCCTGCCCGCCCTGCCCTGCCCGGGGCGCCCGACGAACGACGGAGCCGCCGTGCCGCTCGCCCTCTCCACGCTCGGCCTCCCCGGGCTCCCGCTGGCCGGGGCCGCCCGGCTCGCCGCCGAGCACGGCTGGGACGGGCTCGAACTGCGCTGCGCCGAGGGCGAGTCCGTCCACCCGGCGATGACCCCGGGGGAGCGCCGCAGCGCGGCACGCGTCCTGCGCGCCCACGGCCTCACCCCGCTCGCGCTCGCCTCCTACGTCGGCGTCGCCGCCCCCGGGCCGGACCGCCCGGTGACCGACGCGCTCCGCGCCCACCTGCGGCTCGCCGCCGACCTGGGCGCGGCCGGCCTGCGGGTCTTCCCGCGCGGCGGCGACGGCCCGCGCGCCGAGGCCGACGACCGGGCCGTCCGGCGGCTCGCGGAGGTCGCGGAGGAGGCCCGGCGGCTGGGCGTGCGGGCGCTCGTCGAGACCCACGACTCCCACCGGGGCGGCCGGGCGGTGGCCGGGCTGCTGGCCCGGGTCGCCCACCCGGCCGTCGGCGCCCTGTGGGACCTGATGCACACCCACCTGGCCGGCGAGACCCCGGCCGGGACCCACGCGGCGCTCGCCCCGTACCTCGGCCACGTCCAGGTCAAGGACATCGCCGGCCCGCACGACCGCACCCCGCTCCCGCTGGGCGCCGGCGTCCTGCCGATCGCCGACTGCCTGCGCCTGCTGCCGCCCGACACCTGGGTCTGCTGGGAGTACGAGGCGCCCTGGCACCCGGCCGCCGCCCCACTGCCCCCGCTGCTCCCCTCGGGTGCGGCCTTCCTCGCGGCCCCGCACCGCCCGTCGGGCTGAGCACCCCGCCCGCCGGGGCACACGGGTGCGGGGCGCCGGCCAGGCCGACGCCCCGCACCCACGCGGCACCGCGGCCGCTCAGCTGTGCATCACGTCGTACTTCGAGGCCTCGACGAACTGCGGGGCCCACTTCTGCTTCAGGCGCAGGCAGTACCGGTTGAGCAGATCGGCGAACGGCCCCATCGGGCGGCGGAAGTCGACGATCACGATGACCCTGGGCTCGTCGCTGTGGTTCTCCACCTCGTGCTCGAACGAGACGTCCAGGACCGTTCCCTCGCCCTCCCGCCAGGTGTAGTAGTCGCGGTCGAGCCTGATCCGCGGCGGGTTGTCCTTCGGGATCCGCAGGCCGAGGTGGTAGCGCAGCACACCGGCGTACGGGTCCCGGTGGGCCGGCAGGCCGACGCCCGGGTCCAGGATCGAGATGAACGCGTTGACCACGTTGGGCGTGGACATCGCGAAGTCGAGCAGCGCCGGGCAGTCCTTCCTGGCCAGCTCGTTGGGCTGGCCGTACATGTAGGCGTAGTAGAGGCGCCAGTCCTCCGAGACCTGGGCCGCGCGCACGGGGTCGAAGGTCCCGTAGGTCGGGATGCTCGTGCGGCTCAGGAGCGCGTCCACCTCCGCCCGGACGGCGGGGTAGACGGCCTCCAGGGCGCGTACCTCGGGAAAGACCGTGCGCGGGGGGATGATCCGCGGGCGGCCCTCGCCGCCCGCACCGCGCAGGAAGATCCAGTTGGTGACGGCCCGAAAACGCGGGTGGTTGACGCTGGGTGAGCCTTTCATCGTCCGCTCCCGATTCCGTGTGTCCTGAGACGTGTCATGAGTCGATGGCGATGGCTTGGTGGGGTGGCGGCGTGGTGAACCCGGCGATGTACCGGCCGGCTCCGAGTACCGCCACCAGGACGATCCAGCCCGCGACCGGCGCGGCGGTGACCAGGCCGGCGACGAGCAGCGGGCCGGCCGCGCCCTGGGTGGTCTCGCCGAGGACGCAGGCGCTCTGGTAGAAGCCGTGCTCGTCGGCCGCCGCGAGCACGGCGGACAGGCCCCACTCGCCCGCGGCCTCCAGCAGTTCGCCGCCGGTCAGCGCGATCGTGGCCGCGACGAGCAGGACCACCTGCCAGCCGGTCGGCGCGAACCGGACCAGGCCGAGCAGCAGGCAGCAGCCCGCGGTCCACACCGCGGAGTTCCGGAAGCAGCGCAGCGCTCCCTCGCGCGTCGCCGCGCGCCTGCTCACGGCCAGCTGACCGCCCACGGCGATCAGCGAGTTGAGCATCACCAGCCAGCCCAGCACGGACACCGGCACCGAGGCGTGCCGGGTGACCCAGAGCGGCAGCACGGTGCTGAGCAGCGTCGTGTGGACCGTCAGGATCCCCGTCGCCGCGGCCAGTGCGCCGCCGGTGCGCAGACTCCGCGCGCCGACCACCCCCGGTGCGCGGACAGAGGGGGAGCCGCGCCGGCCGGCGCCGAGCGAGGTGGTGGCGAAGCACGCCGCCATGACGAGGTAGCCGCCGCCGATCAGCAGGTAGGCGGTCTCGTAGGCGGACGGCGAACGGGAGGCCAGCAGCCGTACGGAGCACAGCGCGCCGAGGGCGAACCCGATGTTGGTGACGGTGCGCGCCCAGGCGAGCGCCTTGACGCTGTCGCCTCCGGCGCCGGCCAGCATCGCGCGGCGGACCACGTTGCCCGCGCTGTCGAAGCCCCCGGCCACGCAGAGCACGAGCAGCAGGGCCCACGGCGTGTGGACCCGGGCCGAGAGCGGGACCAGCAGCGCCGCGCAGACGGCGGCGACGCTGCCGACGGCGCGGCCCCGGCCCCGGTCGACGAGCAGGCCGGTCGGGACCGCCACCGCCGCCGAGGCCGCCCCCCAGAGCGTCAGGCCGGCCGTCGCGAGCAGCGGCGTCAGCCCGACGATCTGCAGCAGGTAGACCATCACGGTGGCGAGGAAGGCCCCCTTGCCGACGGACAGCACGAGGGTGGCCGAGAGCAGCGCACCGGTCCGCTCGGGCGGCCTGACCCGGGCCGCCGCCGCTACGCGGGCGAGCACAGCCCGCCCCGGGAGGCCTGCCAGGTACGGGCCGTGCCGTCCGGCTGCCCGAAGGTGAACCGCAGCGGGGCCAGGCAGCGGTCCAGGGCCCGGAGCATCGCCGCGTGGTCCGCCGCGCCGCCGCGCAGGAAGTCCAGCCGCATCGTCATCACGCTCGGTTCGAGTTCGCTGCCCACCGGCACCCGGGTGACGTAGTCGACGAGGCCCGGCTCCCGCTCGGCCTCCCGCACCCCGTCCACCCGGCGGAGCGCGCCGCCGGCCAGCGGCGGCAGGTTCCAGTACTGGAAGGCGACGTCCCCGGGGGCGGGTGCCGACGGTTCGACCGGCTGTCCGCAGGCCACCGCGATGCCCAGCTCCAGCAGGTCCAGGCCGGTGGTCCGCCGGTGCAGGTCGGCGATGAAGGCGCCGAGCCGCCCGTTGACCTCGATGATCCGCGGGCCCCGCGCGGTGAGCTTGACCTCGGTGTGGACCAGGCCCCGCCGGATGCCGAGGGCGCGGGCCGCCTCGGTGGCCAGCCGGGCGACCTCGCCGCTCTCGGCGGGGGACAGCTGGGAGGGGAAGAACTGGCCCTGCTCGCGGAACGGGTCGAGCAGCGGGAACTTGCCGGTGACGCCGAGCGTGTGGACCGCGTCGTCGGCGACGAGCGACTCCACGGACACGTAGTCGCCGAAGTCGCCCTCGTCCCGGCCGCGCAGGTACTCCTCGACCACGAACGGGCGCTCGGCGGTGGGCGTCAGCTCCGCGGGGTAGCCCTCGGCGTCCGCCACCAGGTGGGTGTCGCGGCTGCTGTGGCTGTGGACCGGCTTGACGACCACCGGACCGGCCAGTTCCCGTACCGCCGCCAGGGCCTCCTCCCGGCTCGTCACCGGGATCGACCGGACGGCGTCCACACCGGCCCGCGCCAGCCGTCCGCGCTGCGCCCGCTTGTCGGTGAGCACGGTGACCGTCTCGGCCTCGTGGAACAGCAGCCCCAGGCCGTCGCCGAGCCGCGCGGTCAGCGGGACCAGCGGCTCGCTGAACGTGGTGATGCCGCAGGGCCGGTGGGGACGCAGCAGGGCCAGCGCCGGCTCCGGCGCGTCGGGCTCGCACTCGACGACCGGCCCGAACCCCTCGTACGCCGCCCGCTCCGGCGCCCCCAGGGCGCCGGCGACGGCCACGAAGACCGGGCGGAGGCCGCGGGCCCGGACCGCCGCGGCGATGGCGGCGGGGCCGACGGCCGCGCCCGGGACGACAGCGACGACGACGGTGCTCATCTCTCACCTGACTCTGTGTCGGACAACCGGTAGACCTGGTCCTTGAGCTCCTCGATGCGCCGGTGGTCGCGGTGGATCGCGTCCGCGGTCCCGGCGCACTGGAAGATCCTGAGCGTGCTGGAGTAGAGGTCGACGGTCGGCCGGATCCGGTCCCCGGGCCCGAGCTTCAGGTTCAGGCCGAACACGCTCTCCAGCCCGGCGATCCGCCGCACCGCCCGCTCGTCGACGCTCTCGACCACGCCCGACAGCGTGGTGGAGGTCGTGCAGCAGACGGCCTCCTCGAACTTGTGGTAGCCGCGGCCCGCGTACTCGGCGGCGAACCGTTCGGGCCGCAGGTACGCGAGCGCGCTGAGCGTCGCCTGGTTGGCGCCGGTGCAGCGGTCGTGGAACCCGGGGTGCATGTTCCCGGCGATCCGCGAGCCGACCTCCACCAGCGCCGGCCCGTCGGCGGTGACGATCACCTCGGCGTGGCTCGGCCCGTGGCGGACCCCCAGCGCGGCGAGCGCCCGGTCCACGTAGTCGGTCAGCTCGGCCGCCGGCGGCTCGGCCGGCGACAGCAGGCGCTCGCGGTCGTAGATGTTGCGGCCCGAGGGCAGCAGGCGCTTCTGGTACTCCCACACGCCGCACACGTAGCGCCGGCCCTCGTGGGAGACCATGTCGACGACGTACTCCGTCCCCTCCAGGTAGGACTGGACGAGCGCCTCGCGGTTGGGCGAGCCGTAGATCGTCTCGGTGTCCAGGACGGCCTTCGCCGCGGACCGCACCTGCTCGGCGTCGGCGCAGACGACGACCCCGTCGCCGGCGGCGGAGTCGAGCGGCTTGACGACCACCGGATAGCGCCCGGCGCGCTGCGCCCAGTCCACCAGGGCCTGCGGGTCGCCGCTCTTGAACTGGTCGGCGCAGTGCAGGCCGGCGGCACGGAGCACCTCGATCATCCGGTACTTGTTCCGGCGGGCCTCGGAGAGCTCCGTCCCGTTGGTCGCCAGGCCCAGCCGCTCCGACAGCCGGTCCGCGAGCAGCACGCCCGGCTCCTGTCCGGCGAGCACGCACACCGGTGCGTACCGCGCCAGCTCCGCCACCGTCCGGTCGAGGTCCTCGTGGACGATGTTCGCCCGGTAGACGGTCAGGTCCGGGGCGGGCATGGAGGGCATCAGCCCGGGGGTGCTCTGGACGTGCACCAGGTCCGCACCCAGGGCGGTGAACTCCGGTGGCAGGTAGCCGCCGGAGGTGTAGGCGTCGACCAGTACGGCGACCGGCCTGAGCTGTGACAACGTTCCTCCTCGTCATGTCGGTCGGACGGAGCCCGCCGGGCGGACGGCCTCAGCGCGGAAGCCTCCGCGGCGTGCTCCTCCGGGTGGCGCGGGGCACTCAGACCTTCTGACGGGTGGGGCGGAGCCGGATGTCGTCGAGGTGCACGTGGGTCGGGCGGCCGACCGCGAACTCGACGACCGACGCGACGTCCTCCGGGGTCAGCAGCGGCCCGCTCTCGGCGGCGACCGCCTCGAACCAGGCGCTGTCGTAGCCGGCGGCGTCCTGGAAGCCCGAGCGGACGAAACCGGGCTCGATCAGGGTCACCCGGACGTTGTGGGCGCAGACCTCCTGGCGCAGCGCCTCGACCAGCGAGTGGACGGCGAACTTGGTCGACCCGTACACCGGGTTCGCGGCCGAGACCTGCCGTCCGACGGTCGAGCCGATGACCACGATGTCGCGGACCCGCCGCCCCCCGTCCAGCTCCGCCTGCCGCACGAACTCGGCCGCGGCGTCCCGGAGCTGGTGGAGGACGGCGAGGACGTTGACCTCGATCAGCCGCTCCCAGCGGGTGGGGTCCGAGCCGAGCACGGTGCCCGGCAGGCCGTGCCCGGCGCAGGCGACGAAGATGCTCGCCGCCTCCCACTCCGCCGCGGCCGCGGCCAGCAGCTCCCGCGCGTGCCCGGGCGTCGTCACGTCGCCCGGGAAGGGCCGGACCGCCCCCGGGGCCTGGTCCGACTCGGCCGCCAGGTCGGCGAGCCTCCTGCCGTCGCGGCCGGTGGCCAGCACCCGCACGCCCTGCCGGGCGAAGCGCGCGGCGATCGCGCGCCCGATTCCGGAGGAGGCCCCGGTGACCACGGCGACCCGCTTCTCGTCCATGCCTGTTCCCTGTCTGTCGTCCATGTCGGTTACCTGGTGCCCGCGGAGGGGAGTTCGCCCTGCTGCCCGAGGCCGGTGAAGAAGGCGTGCAGCCAGGAGCCCGTCACCTCGGGGAACTCCACCCCCAGCCGGGCCAGCAGCCGCCGGGTGCGGGTGTGGTCGTACCGCACGTTGCGGTCCGGTCGGCCGGCCCAGAAGTGCGCGAGCGAGAGCTGCTCCCCGCCGTCGCCGAGGTAGCGGCCGAACAGCTCCGCGAAGCCTTCCGCCCCGTCCTCGGCCAGGGCGTACCCCTGGTCGCGCAGGACCGTGAAGAGCCGCTCGTAGGACACCTCGTGGTGGGTGTCGAGGTGGAAGGTGCCGCCCCGCACCCGCGCGCTGCGCGAGATCTCCAGGATGCCCCGCGCCACCACGTCCACCGGGCTCAGCGCGAGGGTCAGGGCGCCGACCCGGGGCACCCGGCCGATCCGCACCGACGCCCGCAGCAGCTGGACCAGCCGGTTGTCGCCGCCGTTGCGCTGGAAGCGGCCGGACACCGAGTGGCCGCTGACGTTGCCGGAGCGGTAGACGAACGCGTTGCCGCCCTGGGTGGCGAAGCCCTGCACGAGGCGCTCGGCGTCGTACTTGCTGCGCTCGTACTCGTTGAGGAACTCCTGGCCGATGTCCAGGCTGTCCTCCGAGAAGACGGCCGGCTCGCCCGGCGCGCCGCCGCCGCAGACCGCGAGCGTCGAGACGTAGTGCAGGTCCTTGGGCCGGCCGGTGGTCGCCAGTCGGATCATCGCCCGCACCGGCTCGGTGTTCTGCCGGTCGAAGGACTCGCGGTCGCCGAACAGCCTGGTGTCGGCGGCCAGGTGGTAGAGCGCCTCCGCCTCGTGGCACAGCCGTCGGTAGTCCGGCTCGGCGAGGCCGAAGTCCGGCTCGGCGAGGTCGCCGGCCAGGACGGTGAGCCGGTCGGCGTACCGGTCGAGGCGACCGTCCGGGACGTACCAGGCGTAGGCGTCCGCCAGGCGCTCGGCGGGTGTCCGGCCCTCCTTCGCGCGCACCAGGCAGACCACCTTCGACCGGGTGCGGGCCAGCAGGAGGTCGAGCAGGTGCGCGCCGATGAAACCGGTCGCGCCGGTGAGCAGGACGGTGCCGTACTCGCGGACGGACCCGGCGGGCGGCTCGCACTCCAGGGCGCCCGGCACCTGGGCGAGGAGCCCGGTGCTCGATCCCGACTCCAGCACGAACCGGCCGTCGGCGGGCGGGAGCCCCGCGCCGCGCAGCAGGTGGTCGCGGGTGGCGCGGGCCAGGTCGAGCATCCGCTCGGGGTCGTGGCGCGCGGGCGTGTAGGACAGGTCGGCCACCAGCTGCCCGTCGTGGACGCGCGCCGTGAGCTTGAGGCCGTAGCCGCGGTCGTTCTCCGGGCCGCGGACCGGCCCTACCGGGTGGCGCGAGGGCCGCAGGTGCAGGTCGTCGCCGAAGGGCAGGGCGAACGGGCCGAGGTAGTTGAAGCAGACGTCGGCCCGCTGCGGCTGCTCGTGCAGGCCGTAGGCGACCCCGAGGGCGGGCACCTCGGCCAGGGCCGCCGCCGCGGACTTGCCGGTGGCGGCGAGGTCCCCGGCGACGGTGCGCACGCTGACGGGGAACGTCGAGGTGAACCAGCCCACGACGCGGGAGACCTCGAGCGTCTCGTCGAAGCAGATCCGGCCGTGGCTCTCCACGTCCGCGACGAGTTCGTCCGTGCCGAGCTGCTCGGTGAGCGCCTGGGCGAAGGCACCCAGCAGCGCCGCGTGGGCGGGGATGCCGGAGCGGGCCGCGGCCTCGGTCAGGGCGGCGCTCTGCGCGCGCGACAGCCGGAACCAGAGGGCCTGGGCGTCGCCCTCGCGGTTGTCGCCGGGGGCGCCGGGCCGTGGCGCGACGGCGGGCAGCCGGGCCAGGGAGTCGAAGTGCGCGAGGTCCCCGCGCAGTTGCGCGGTCCGGTCGCGTAGGTGGGTGGCCCACTGGCCGAAGCCGGTCGGGCCGGGGGCGGTGGTGGGCTCGCCGCCGCGCAGCCGCTCGCTGTAGCAGCGGCTGAGGTCGCTGACGACGATGCGCCAGGAGACCGCGTCGATCGCCAGGTGGTGGCAGATCAGCAGCAGTTCGGCCCGGCCGTCGCCGAGGAAGAGGTGCACCTTGAAGAGGTTGCCGTCCGCGATGCGGATCTCCCGCTGGAGGGCGGCCGCGACGTCCCGGACGGTCCGGGCGGCCGGGCCGTCCTCCTCGGGCAGCCGGGACCAGCTGAACGCGTCGGCGGGATCGACGAGTTCGCGCCGCCGGCCGTCGGCTCCCGGGCGGAACGCGGTGCGCAGCATGGGGTGCAGGCCCACCACGTCGGCGACCGCGGCGGCCAGCTCGGCCGGCCGCGGCGTGCTGTCGGTCTCCAGCAGCAGGGCCTGGTTCCACTGGTCGGGCTGGGCGAACTCCTGCCGGAAGAACCAGGTCTGGGCGGGGGAGAGCGCACGGTCGTCCGCGACGACCCGGGCGGCGGACGCGCGGCCGTGGTCGTCGCCCCCGCGGTCCTCCCGCAGCCGGGTGGCCAGGGCGGCCGCCGTCGGCTCGGCGAGGAAGGCCGCGGCCGACACCCGGTAGCCCTTGGCCTGGAGGTCCGCGATGACCTGGATGGCGTCGATCGAGCTGCCGCCGGCCTGGTCGAAGTCCTGGTCGACCGCGAAGTCGCCGTGGCCCAGGTGCCGTTGCCAGGAGGCGAGGACGTCGGCGAGCACCGGGTCGCCGTCGTCGGCGGCGGGGTCGGACGGGCGGGGCGTGCGCTCGGCGAGCCGTGCTTCGAGCAGCTCCCGGAGGGCGGCCTGGTCGGTCTTCCCGTTGGCGTTGCGCGGGAAGGCGTCGAAGGCCTCGATCCGGTCGGGGACCATGTGCGCGGGCAGCAGCTCCCGCAACTCCCGTCGCAGCGCGGCCGGTTGGACCGCCGGACGGTCGTCGGCGGCCGGCACCACGGCGGCGACCAGCATTGCCCGGTCCCTGGTGAGCAGGACGGCCACCGCGTCGGCGACCGCCGGGTGCCGGCGCAGGCCCGCCTCGACGTGGCCGAGTTCGATCCGGTACCCGCTGACCTTGACCTGCCGGTCGCCCCGGCCGAGGAACTCCAGTACGCCCCGGGAGTCGGCGCGCACCCGGTCGCCGGTGCGGTAGGCGCGTCCGAGGGCCGGGTCGAGCCGCGCGAGGTCGTCCGTGAAGGCCGCCGCGGTGGCCTGCGGGTCGTCCCGGTAGCCGAGCGCCACCGACGGGCCGGCGATGTACAACTCGCCCACCGTGTCCCGGTCGTGGAAGGTCCCGTCGTCGGCGCGGACGAGGAGCCGGGTGCGGCCCAGCGCGGTGCCGATGGGTACGGAGGCGCCGTCGAGGGCGTCGAGGTCGCTCGCGGCGGTCAGCCGGTGCGCGGCGACGCCCACCGTCGCCTCGGTGGGCCCGTAGTGGTTGACGAGGTTCCGGGTGACACCGGAGTCGAGGATCCGGCGGGCCAGCGGCAGCGCGAGCAACTCCCCGCCGAGCAGCAGGAAGCGCAGCTCGGGCCGGGTCGTTCCGTCCTGCCCGAAGGCCCGGAAGACCACGCTCCAGTGCGAGGGGGTGGTCTTCAGGACGTCCACCCGGTGGTCCTGGAGGTAGCGCAGGAGCGCCGCCGGGTCGCGCCGGGTGGCGTCGTTCACCAGGTGCAGCGTGCCGCCGGTCCACAGCGGGAGGAACAGGCAGGTGTTGCCGAGATCCGCGGCGAGCGTGGTCACGTGCGCGTAGGAGAGCGGTTCGGTGATGTCGAGCCGCTGGAGCAGGGACTCGGTGTAGTGCCGGATGTTGGCGTGCGAGACCTGCACGCCCTTGGGCACCCCGGTGGAGCCCGAGGTGTAGAGCACGTAGGCCGTGTCGTCGTCGGCGGGCCAGGGTTCCGCGGGGCCCCCGGGCGGCGGCGGCGGGGGCACCCCGCCCCGAATATGAAAAG